>JAHJVW010000134.1 GCA_018828585.1 Bacteroidota bacterium | reverse complement strand
TGGTTATTGGATGTTACTACATCGGTTGAAAAACCCAGATGATATTTAACATCGCCACCAAAAGATAAATCTCTATTGTATTTACCTTCAAACTCAGAAAAGATGTCTTTATAAGTTTTACCCATAATATTAGCTAAAACATTTAGCCTACCACGATGAGCCATGCCTAAAACAAACTCTTCAATCCCTAATTCCGCCCCTTTTTCAATTACAGAATCCAAAGCTGGTATTACGGTTTCGGCACCTTCTAATGAAAATCTTTTTTGACCTAAGAATTTAGTGCCTAAAAAATTTTCGAAAGCAACTGCTTGATTTAGTTTCCGAAGAATTCTTTTTTTCTTTTCTACATCAAAATCTGGTGTATTACGAACTGTTTCCATTCTTTCCTCAAACCATTTTAGTTTGATAGGATTTCGTAGGTAACGATATTCTATACCAATTGATTGGCAATAAGTATCTTCTAATAATTGATGGATTTCGCGAAGTTTAGCTGGACCTAATCCAACTTCGACACCTGCATTGAAAACAGTATCTAAGTCGGCATCTGCTAAACCAAATGTTTCTAACTCTTTACCTGGGAAATACTTTCTTCTTTCTCTTACCGGATTAGTTTTAGTGAACAAATGTCCACGGGTTCTATATCCGTTAATCATGTTTAAAACATTAATCTCTTTTAAAACATGTTCAGGAGGTGTGGAGGCCGTATTAGAAGCCAGTTTCACCGCTTCATCTTGTAGACCAAAGTCAAAACCTTCAAAAAATTTCTGCCAACCAAAGTCGACTGATTGAGGATCTTCTTGGTAAGACTGGTATAAGGAATCTATATATGCCGAATCTGCGTTGCTGAGATAAGATAAACTATCCATCAAAAATTAAATATTATTGCGTAGCAAAAGTAAAAAAATAGGTTTGTAAACGAGGAATTTAATGAGGTAAATAAATTATTTGTTAAATAATGGTGTTTTAGGATGCGATTGACATGTTGAGTTTATCTATAACTTGGGTAAACTGAGTTATATTTTTGATAAACAGGATGTTTTCTTGCTCAGATATATCACTAACAGAAACCAAGTTTCCAGCTAAAATCAAAGTGGTTTTTCCTAAACGAGAAACTAATTTTTGTATAATAGTTTGGAGATTTTCCTCACCACTTGCAACAGTTAAAACGGTAAAAGCAAAATCTGGATCGTAATAGTTAACCACTTCTTCTAAACTATCGTATGGTAAGTTTTGACCTAAATAGAGCGTTTGATGACCGTTTACTTTCAATAAATATTGCGCAAATAATAAGCCTACCTGATGATTCTCATTTGGTGGAAGGAACAGCACATATCTTTTACCATTCTTATTATTTTTTTTTGCGTGTTTATAAGTAGCTTCAATTATTTTTTGCTCAATCTTATGAGTTGCAAAATGCTCGTGAGCAGGATTTATGGTGCCAACTTGCCACATAAAACCAACTTTTCGTAAAAAAGGAAATATAATATCAGTTATGGATTTCTCCATCCCTAAATCATTTATACAACCATCTAATATTTCATCAAATTCCATTTCATCCATTTTGAGCATGGCATTGGACAGCATCTGAACTTGAACATTAACGTTGTAATGATCTTCTTGTAGATTTTTAACAAAACTGGAAATTTCATCTAAATCCATTTCTGAAATTTTAGAAATCTTATATCCGTTTTCGTTTAAAGTGGCGATGTTTAAGAACAAGCATAAGTCTGCGTCATCATAATACCTGATATTAGTCTCAGTACGTTTTGATGTAAAAAAATTATATCGTTGTTCCCATACTCTAATGGTATGAGCTTTAATTCCTGTTAAGCTTTCAATATCACTGATAGAAAATTTTCTCACTTCCTGATGGGTTTATCAAACTGCACTAAATCTTAACTATTTAGTCGGTCAACAAATATAATTCAGGTTTGTTTAAGAACGAAAATAATATTACAACTCATTCACATTCTGAAGATAATGATCGGCTTGAGCAGTGATTTTATGGATTTCTTCTTCATCCATTTTGTCTAACAAGCGATACAGCATTGAAATTCTTGGATTTTTCTTCAACTTTTCTTCATGTTTCAAATAGAAATTCCAGTATAAGCTATTAAATGGACAAGCTTTATTTCCGTGTCGTTTCTCTTTAGCATAAAAACAGCCAGAACAATAGTTACTCATTTTATTGATATAGTTTGCAGATGCTACATAAGGCTTTGAACCAACAATACCTCCATCAGCAAATTGACTCATGCCTCTGGTATTTGTAATTTGCACCCATTCTACTGCATCGGCGTAAACACCAAGATACCAAGCATCAATTTCGTCGGGGCTTACACCAGCTAAGAGTGAAAAATTTCCGATGACCATTAACCTTTGGATATGATGCGCATAAGCATGATCTAAAGAGTTATTGATCGAATGTTTAAGACAATTCATTTTGACTTTACCATCCCAAAACCAGGATGGAAGCGATTTTTTATGATTTAGAAAATTCTTTTCAGCAAAGTCAGGCATTTCGGCCCAATAAAGACCTCTCATGTATTCACGCCAACCAATAACTTGCCTTACAAAACCTTCAACATCGGTAATAGTGATACTATCCTGATTTGTTCGCCAAGTAGAAATTACATGATTGATGACTTCCTGAGGAGATAGCATTTTAAGATTTAGTGCAAAGGACAAAGAGGAATGAAAAAGCGTTAGATGCTCTTTAAGCATGGCATCCTCATATCTCCCAAATGCGGGAAGTAAATCGTGGCAAAAGTATTCAAGTAATTCTAATGCCTCTTCCCGATTAGTTGGTAATGAAAATTCTTTAGCGTTAACATTCCCGAAAAATGAAACCTCCATTTTTGTGAGCACATTTAAAACGTCAGAAACATCTCTTTTAAAAGTTAGGGGCTTTTTTAATGGAACTTTTCCATCATATTTTTTTCTGTTTTCATGATCGAAGTTCCACTTTCCACCTTCAGGCTCCTGATTTAGATCCATTAATATTTGATGTTTTTTCCGCATATAACGGTAGAAATTTTCCATCAAATATTGCTTTTTACCTTTAAAAAATATTTTTACCTCTTCTCTAGAAGTATAGAAATGTTCAGTATCAAAAACTTCGGTTTTAATTTTTACAGATTTGCAGAAATCTTTCAACTCTGAATCCAAACGATATTCATCTGGCATTTGATATTCAAACTTTTCGAATGATAACTTCTTAATCAGCCATTTAATATTTTTATTAAAGCTCTGCTGATTTTCGTTTGCGTCTAAATAATAGTAAATTACTTGATGACCTTCGTCTTTCAACTCTCGGGCAAAAGCCCTCATGGCAGTAAAGAAACCAATGATTTTTTGAATATGATGCTTTACATAAGTTTGTTCTTGCATCACTTCCATTAAAATGTAAGTTGCGTTTTTGTCTTTTTCTTTAAACCAAGAATGAGAATGATTTAACTGATCACCTAGAATAAGACGTAATGTTTTGCTCATTCATCAGCAACAGCAAAATTATTTTTTGGTTTGAAACGAGATTGAATTAATCTTTTAGCCACAAATTCACATATTCCCCTTTTGGGTCATAATCGTGAGCTTGTTTTTCAATATTGAAGTAGCGGTTTTCACGTGGGTCGTTACCAACACCAGCCACATAAGCCCAGTTCCCCCAATTACTTGCTGGGTTATAATCAATTAATTTGTCCTCGAAATAGGCAGCGCCCCAAGTCCAATTTACTTTTAAATCTTTTACCAGATAAGAAGCCACATTTTGGCGTCCACGGTTGCTCATGAAACCAGTTAAATTTAACTCTTTCATGTTGGCATCAATAAATGAAATACCTGTTTCTGCGTTTTTCCAGTTTTCAAAAAGCACTTCTTGGTTAATTGCTACATCCTGTTTAACGCCTTTAAAACCTTCTTCCATAAAATAGCTGGTCCCGTGTTTTTTGAACATAAAGCGGAAGTAATCTCGCCAAAGTAACTCGAAAATCAACCAATAGGTAGAATCATTAGCTACTCGTTCTTTCTCGTATTTTTTAATTTCCCAATAGATTTCTCTAGGAGATAAACAGCCTGCGGAAATCCAAGCTGAGAATTTAGAGCTATAATCACTACCTATTAAACCGTTGCGGGTTTTCTTGTAGGTCTGCAATAAATCAGTATCCCATAGGTAATATTTTAATCTTTGTAAGCCTTGTGTCTCTCCACCTTTAAATTTCACGACACTTTTTTTATCATAAATAGGACTTTCAATCCCTAAGTCTGTTAGAGTAGGTAATTCGGAACTTTCTAAATGATCTGGAACTTCAATTTTTGAAGGTGTGGCAAATGACGATCTTATTATTCCTTCTCGTTCCACTTTCTTTCTGAAAGTGGTAAATACATCTGGAATATCTTTAATGGGAAATGGTAAATCTTCTTTATGATACAAGGTATGCCCAATAAAATGTTTCAAGTTAATCTGCAACTTCCATAATGCGTCTTCAACCATAGAAGAAATCTCTGTTTCTTCTGAAGCTACTTCCCGATGATGATAAACCTCATCTACCTGATATTTCTTGCAAATCTCAGGTAATATTTCTTCAGGATGACCAAATTTGACCAATAGATCTCCTCCCAATTTTTTTAGGGATATTTTTAAATCGGCAACACTCTCTAAAATAAATTGCGCTCTAAAACTTCCGGTTTTTTGAGTGTGATAAGCAGTTTCGGTATAATAACGCGGGTCGAAACAGAAAACAGGAATAATGGTCTCGGCTTTTTCTGTTGCTTCCAACAAAATTTCGTTATCGTGTATTCTTAAATCATTTCTAAACCAAACCAGTATCGTTCTACCGCTCATTTTGTGTGTTAATTTTTATTTCAGGAGAAATCTAAGTGCAATATTGCTTATTATTTAGAATTCCTACAACCGTCTGAACAATATTTTACGGCATCCCAACATTTCTCCCATTTTTTTCTCCAGCTAAAAGGTCTTCCGCAGGATGTGCATATTTTTTGAGGAAGGTTGATTTTTGCGATTGATTTCCTTTTGTTATTAATCAATTTTTTAATTTTTTATGTTAAGCTTGCCTGTCTAACAGCAATGTTGGATGCTCTTATCTGTTAATTTACTTCATAGACGACCCTAACAACCCTATAATTCATAAACAATATGTTATAATAGATGTTTTGCTGGAATGAAAAGTGCGTTTAATAAGTTGAGTGAAAGAGATGTTGACCGAATAATAGAAATGGCATGGGAAGACCGTACACCTTTTGAAGCTATAGAAATTCAGTTTAAATTATCTGAACAAGATGTGATTAAGTTGATGAGGAGAGAACTTAAATCATCTAGTTGGCGATTATGGAGAGAAAGAGCGCATCAGGTTTCACACAAACACTTAAAGAAACGAAATAATGAAATGGATCGTTTCAGGTGTACCCAGCAAAGACAAATTACGTTAAATAAAATCTCAAAGAGATAAATAACCATTGTTTGTTTAACTATTTTTTATTATTGTTAAACAAAATGTATCTAGTATTGGTTAAATAGTTTGAAAATGAAAGTTAAAACCGCAGTATTTAGAAAAGAGCACTTTAATGCTGCTCATCGATTGAACAATCCAAATTGGTCCTCAGAGAGAAATAAAGAGGTTTTTGGGAAATGTAATAATCCTAATTATCATGGCCACAATTATGAATTAGTGGTTAAAGTTGTGGGTTATCCTGATGAGGAAACAGGATATTTAATGGATATGAAAATATTATCTGATCTGATTAAAGAAAAAATATTAGACAGATTTGACCACATGAATTTGAATTTGGATACCCAAGAATTTAAAAATTTGAATCCAACAGCAGAAAATATAGTAAAAGTTATTTACGATTTGCTAAGAACGGATATCATTGCTGATTTGGATTTGAAAGTGACTTTATATGAAACTGAAAGAAACTATGTTGAATACCCCGCTTAACACTTATCCTAATGAGGATATTTTAATTGATGCCATTGGTGACGAACATGTTGGAACGTCTTATGACACACCTTTACGAGAAGATGCATTTTTATTAGACGATGATACCAAAATTGAAATGATCGAAAAACATTTCAAAAGTATTATGGAAATTATGGGTTTGGATTTAACCGATGATAGCCTTAAAGGTACGCCTAAAAGAGTTGCCAAAATGTATATTAAAGAAATTTTTAGAGGATTGAATCCCGAAAATAAGCCAGATATCAAACTTTTTAACAATAAGTATCAGTACAACCAAATGTTGGTCGAGAAAGACATTACACTTTTTAGTAACTGCGAGCATCATTTTGTGCCCATTATTGGGAAAGCACATGTTGCATACATCAGCAGCGGAAAAGTAATTGGCCTATCTAAATTGAATAGAATTGTTCAATACTATGCACAACGCCCGCAAGTGCAGGAACGTTTAAACATACAAATAGCAAATGAGTTGAAAAAGGTTTTAGACACCGAAGACGTAGCTGTTGTTATTGAAGCCTCACATCTATGTGTTTCTTCGCGAGGAATTAAAGACACGCAAAGCTCTACTGTTACGGCAGAATACGGTGGTAAATTTTTAGATGTAAATACTCGAAGCGAGTTTTTAAAATATATTGGTTAAAATGAATTATTTAGTAGTTGGAGGAAGTTCGGGAATTGGTTTAGCATTGGTTAAAAAACTTTTTTCAGAAGGCCACGTGGTATATTCAGCTTCTAGACAAAGAGGAGAGTTGCCCGATGGCGTTCATTTTATTGAATTAGACGTAACAAGTGAAGTAGAAAAACTGAAAGACAGCTTGCCCGAAGTTTTAGATGGGATAGCTTATTGCCCAGGTACAATTAATTTAAAACCTTTTGCTCGTTTAAAAGAAGAAGATTTCTTAAATGATTTTAAAGTAAACGTATTAGGAGCTGTTAAAGTAATTCAATCATCAACTGCTGCCTTAAAGAAATCTGAAAGTGCCTCTATTATATTATTTAGCACCGTGGCCGTACAAACAGGCATGGGCTTCCATGCAAGTATTGCTGCCTCTAAAGGAGCTATTGAAGGCCTAACAAAATCGCTTGCTGCAGAATTTGCTCCTATTAAAATTAGAGTGAATGCTTTGGCGCCATCTTTAACAGAAACTCCACTAGCTAAATCTTTGATTTCTACTCCTGAGCGTAAAGAAGCATCAGATAAAAGACATCCTTTAGGAAGAATTGGAACTGCTGAAGAATTGGCGGATGCGGCTTTTTTTCTAATTTCGCCGCAAAGTTCTTGGATAACAGGGCAAATTTTAGGCATCGATGGCGGAATGTCTTCTGTAAGAAACTTTTAAATGAAACAAATAACCTTAGCTGAAATTATGAAGATGGAGCGATTTTATCGCAGCAACTTTATGAATAGTATTTCAGGATTTAAGAGTTTGCAATTGGTAGGAACACAAAATAAAGACGCCGTAACAAACTTAGCAATATTTAATTCTATTTTTCATGTTGGTGCATCACCACCATACATTGGTTTCGTTGTTCGTCCAGACTCTAATCAACATGAAACCATGTCAAACATTTTGGAGACCAAACACTACACTTTAAACAACGTAATCGAAAGCTATTTTATAGCTGCCCACCAAACCAGTGCAAGGTATTTGGAAAGTCAATCTGAGTTTAGAGAGTGTGGTTTTACAGAAGAATATATTAAAGATTTTAATGCACCTTTTGTGAAAGAGGCGAACATAAAAATTGGGTTAGAATTTAATGAATTTCTACCTTTTTTATTGAATAGAACAAAGATTGTGATTGGCGAGGTAAAGTTTATTTTAATAGATGAAGATTTGGTAAATGTAGACGGTTTTGTGGATTTAGCGAAAGCTGGTTCTGTAACGTCTGCAGGTTTAGATGCCTATTACACAACCAACGAATTGGGAAGATTAAGTTATGCAAAGCCCGAAAAACAACCAGAGTTTTTGAACGTTATTAAAGAACAGAAATAGGGCGTTTGAGCGGGCTTTTCATTATATCCCACCGGGGAGGGGATGTCATTTCAATTCCTAACGCAAACTGAAAATAGTAGATAGCTTATGGTTCATGGAATTTAAGCTTTTCACTTTAAACTTTTTACTTTAAAATCATGGCAACTAAACAAAAAATACAGAACGCATATATAGATCATATCTTAACCGAAGGCAAAAAACCAGCTTCAATTTTCTCTTTTGCCAAAAAGAACAAGTTTGCTGAAGAAGAATTCTATAAGTATTTTGGTTCTTTTGATGCCATTGAAGGGGGAGTTTGGGCTGATTTTTTTTCAACTACTATCAAAGAAATTCAAGAACAAGAAGTTTGGTTAACTTACGCCGTAAGAGAGAAAGCGTTATCATTTTATTATAGCTTTTTTGAGCTCCTCAAAAAGCATAGAAGCTTCGTTGATTATAGTATGAGTCATTTCAAAAAAGGCTTACATACACCAATTCCATTAAAAGAATCAAAAGAAATTTTCGAACAATTTAGTATTGCCTTAATACAAGAAGGTTTAGAAAGTGGCGAGATTAATGATCGTAAATTTATTAGTGATCGTTACAAGGATGCGCTTTGGATACAAGTAGCTTTTTTGTTGAATTTTTGGATAAAAGATTACTCTAAAGATTTCGAAAAAACTGACGAAGCCATAGAAAAAGGTGTAAACGTAACTTTTGATTTATTCCAACGCACACCAATTGATAATTTGTTTGATTACGGAAAATTTCTTGCACAAAATGCAGGATTTAAAATGCCTTTTTAAGAAACAAGAAGTAAAATTAAAGACTTAAATTTTATTAAGTCTAATATCTCACATCTCAATACTCATATCTTACATAAAATGAAAGAACAAAACAGTATTCCGGCAAGTAAAGTGGCCCGTTCTGCAAAATTTGTTGGTACTGGATTTAAAATTGGTGGAAATTACATCAAACATTATTCTAAAAAAATATTTAATCCCGAATTAACAAGGGACGAGTTGAATGAAGACAACGCTACCGATATTTACGATTCATTAAGTCAGTTAAAAGGAAGTGCCTTAAAAGTTGCACAAATGTTAAGCATGGATAAAAATATCCTGCCAAAGGCTTACGTTGATAAATTTTCTCTTTCACAGTATAATGCCCCGCCTTTAAGTGGCCCACTCATTATGCAAACTTTCAAGAAGCATTTTGGGAAAACGCCAGACAAAATTTTTGATAAATTCGATTTAAGATCTAACCATGCAGCGTCCATTGGCCAAGTGCATAGAGCTGAATTGAATGGCGAAAAACTAGCTGTAAAAATTCAGTATCCGGGTGTTGGAAATTCTATTTCATCAGATTTGAAATTGGTAAAGCCTTTTGCATTCCGTTTATTAGGAATGAGTGAAAAAGAGTTAGATATCTATATGAAGGAAGTAGAAGAACGCCTTGTAGAAGAAACAGATTATGAGTTGGAAGTACGAAATTCTTTAAAAATTTCAAAGGCATGTGCCGATTTGCCAAATATCGTTTTCCCAACCTATTATAAAGAGCTTTCTGGCCCTCGAATCATTACCATGAGCTGGATTGAAGGGATGCATTTAAAAGAGTTTTTGCAAACAAATCCCTCACAAGAATTAAAAAATAAAATTGGACAGGCTTTGTGGGACTTTTACAATTTCCAACAACACGAGTTAAGGGCAGTACATGCAGATCCTCATCCTGGGAATTTTCTGATTACGCCAGATGGTAATTTGGGAATCATAGATTTTGGTTGTATCAAGGAATTACCTGATGATTTTTATTATCCTTTCTTCTCTACTACTTCAACAGACTTATTAAACAACAAAGAGGAAACGATCAAAGCTTTCAGGGCCTTAGAAATGATTTTACCAAAGGATAATGAAAAGCAAATAGAATTCTATTATGAAAATTATAAGGAGATGATTGCGCTATTTGCCGAGCCTTATATGAGCGGCGAATTCGATTTTAGCCAAACTGGTTTTTTTGATGCTTTATATGGTTTCGGAGAAAAAATTGCAAAAATGCCTGAATTCAAACAAGCTAGAGGAGTAAAACATTTCATTTATGTAAATCGCACTAATTTTGGGCTATACAATATTTTAAGTGAGTTGGGAGCAAAAGTGAAGACAGATACTTACAAACCTCATCTGAAGTTAGCGTTTTAAAGAATTAATAAGATATAAAAAAAGGAGATTCAATTTTGAATCTCCTTTTGATTTAATTAATCCTCAACCATCTCGCTGTTGAGAGACTCTTGCTCTTTTATTTCTTCTTTAAAGTATCGTTTTTGATAAATTAAGATCATGACTACGCCAATTGAAATTGCCGCATCTGCGACATTAAAAACGGGCCTGAAGAAAACATATTCTTCCCCTCCCCAAATTGGTACCCAACTGGGGAAATTGCCATGAAGCAAAGGAAAGTAAAACATATCTACCACACGGCCATGGAAAAACTTTTCGTAATTATAAACTACGCCATAAAAAACAGAATCGATGATGTTACCTAATGCTCCTGCAAAAATGAAAGCCACATTCATAATTAAACCTCGGTGGTATTTGTGCTTAATTAAATAATGTAAACCGTAACCTATCCCAGCAACTGCTAATATCCTAAAAAGTGATAAAGCTAATTTTCCGATTTCTCCACCAAATTCCATCCCGAAAGCCATCCCATTATTCTCTGTAAAATGAATAATAGCTAGGTCTTTTATTAAATGATATTCCTGACCAATAAACATGTTGGTTTTTACCCAAGTTTTAACAGCCTGATCTATCAATAAAATCACCAAAATGGCGATGATTGGTTTGTTATAACCCTTCATTAATATTGCTTTAATTTGGCTTCCATGCTTAAAGTGGCATGAGGAACTGCTTTTAAACGCTCTTTCTGAATTAGTTTGCCAGTTTCGCGACAGATGCCATAAGTCTTGTTTTCTATTCTTATTAGTGCTGCTTCTAAGTTTTCGATAAACTTTTTTTGACGAGCAGCCAATTGATTTAATTGCTCTTTTTCTAAAGTTGCCGAACCGTCTTCTAAAGTTTTATAGGTTCCAGCCGTATCATCCGTTCCATTCTTGTTTGGCGAACTTAATGAATTAGTTAATGCTAATAATTCTTCTTTTGCACTGTTTAACTTACCAGTGATTAATTCTTTAAACTCTTGTAGTTCTGAGTCAGAGTAGCGTGTTTTTTCTGTTTTGCTTTCCATCTTTAATCCTTCTTTATAGAAATCATTAGTTCTGTTTCTTCAATTTGTATTTTATCTTCAGTAGCTATACTAGTACTTAATTCCAATGAATTAGCCAATATTTCGGCGCAAATATATGATAAATTATTTTCGACAGCTTTGGCTATCAAAGAATTATTCTCTAGTGTTACTTTTATTTTGTTTACAACTTCAAATCCTAAATCTTTTCTAAGATTTTGAATACGATTGATAATTTCTCTTGCAATTCCTTCTTCTCTCAATTCTTGATTGATGCTAACGTCTAAAGCAACAGTCAATTTACCTAAATTAGCTACCTGCCATCCTGGAACATCTTCTGCACTGATTTCGACATCTTCTAGTAAAATTTCATATTTAGCAGTCCCAGTTTCAATCTCAATAAATCCTTTTTGTTCAAATACTGCAATAGCCTCATCATTAAAATTGGTAATGGCTGCCGCAACTTCTTTCATATCTTTCCCTAATTTTTTCCCTAAGGTTTTAAAATTCGGTTTAATTTTTTTCTTGATGAAACCGGCGGTGTCGGTAATGTATTCAATATCTTTGATATTTGTTTCTGATAAGATCAATTCTTTTACTTTCTCAACCTTCTCTTTAAAATCTTTATCTAATACGGGTAATAAAATTTTGCCTAAAGGCTGTCGAACATTGATTTCTACTTTTTTTCGAAGTGATAAAACCATAGATGAAATATCTTGAGCCAATTGCATCCTTTCTTCCAAATCTTTATTCACTAAATCCTGGTGATAGGCAGGGAAATCTGCTAAATGAACTGATTCGCAATATTCTTTTTTGGTGATCGAGTTTAGATCATTAAATAACCTGTCAGAGAAAAAAGGCGCCACTGGCGACATTAGTTTACTGATGGTAATTAAGCAGGTGTATAATGTTTGGTAAGCAGATATTTTATCTTCTGAATAGTCTCCCTTCCAGAAACGACGTCTACTCAGACGTACAAACCAATTACTCAAGTGTTCGTCAACAAAATTTTGTATAGCTCTAGCTGCTTTCGTCGGTTCAAAATCGTTATAAAACTCATCAACTTCTTTCGATAAGGTATTTAATAAAGAGATGATCCACTGATCAATTTCTGGTCTTGCAGATAATTCTATTTCTGCCTCGGCATAGGTGAATTTATCGATATTGGCGTATAGCACAAAGAAAGCATAAGTGTTGTAAAGCGTACCAAAAAACTTACGACGAACTTCATCCAATCCTTCTAAATTAAATTTCAAATTATCCCATGGGGATGCGTTTGAAATCATGTACCATCGAGTGGCATCTGCACCATATTTTTCGATGGTAGTAAATGGATCTACAGCATTACCCAAACGTTTAGACATTTTATTGCCGTTTTTATCTAAAACTAATCCGTTAGAAATCACATTTTTAAATGCAATTCCTTTGTTATGATTTTTCTCATTTACTGCTTTGATCTCTTCACTGGTCTCACTTAACATAGTGGCAATGGCATGTAAAGTGAAAAACCAACCACGGGTTTGATCTACACCTTCGGCAATAAAATCTGCCGGATAGGCATTTTCAAAAGCTGCTGCATTTTCAAACGGATAATGCCATTGTGCATAAGGCATAGCTCCAGAATCAAACCAAACATCAATTAAATCTAATTCGCGAAACATTTTCTTTCCATCTGCGGTAGCCAAAACAACATCATCCACATAAGGGCGATGCATATCTTTTAAACGGAAACCTTTTGGCATAAAGTCTTTTTCGGCAGCAAAATCGATTTCTCTATTAAGCTCCTCAACAGAACCTATACATTTTTCTTCAGTACCATCTTCTGTTCTCCAAATTGGCAGTGGTGTTCCCCAATATCTAGATCGAGAAAGATTCCAATCTACCAGATTCTCCAACCAGTTTCCAAAACGACCTGTTCCGGTACTTTCTGGTTTCCAGTTAATGGTTTTATTCAGTTCGATTAACTTTTCTTTAACAGCAGTCGTTTTAATAAACCAACTGTCTAAAGGATAATACAAAATAGGTTTATCAGTTCTCCAGCAATGTGGGTAACTGTGCTCGTATTTCTTAACGTCGAAAGCTTTGTTGTCCTCTTTTAATTTGATAGCGATAAGAACATCTGTTGGCTTAAAATCTGCAGCAGCTCTTTCTTCATCACTATAATATTCTTCTTTTACATAGCGCAAAGCAAAGTCCGTCACTTCTTTAACAAATTTACCTTGCTTATCTACTAAAGGGAATTCATTTCCGTTTTCGTCTTTTACCAAAACAGAAGGAACGCCTGCTTCACGGGCTACCCTAAAGTCATCTGCACCAAAAATAGACGCGGTATGAACAACACCTGTTCCGTCCTCAGTAGTTACAAAATCTGCAGGTATGATGCGGAAAGCATTTTTCTCTAAATTTTCGTTGGTAACGTATGGCATCAATTGAAAATAACGTAATCCCACTAATTCTTTACCCGAAAATTCTGCTACTTTTTCCCAAGGAATAATTTTATCTCCACTTTTATAATCCTGAAATGATGCTTTCTCCCCTTCGACTTTAAAGTATTTCGAAACCAAATCTTTAGCCATTACGATACTCACAGGAAGGTAAGTGTATTGATTAAAGGTTTTAATTTTTACATAAGTAATTTTTTCGCCAACAGCTAAAGCACAGTTTGATGGCAAAGTCCACGGAGTGGTGGTCCAAGCAATAATAGTAGTATCTTCTGCCGATGTTTCAAACAAAATATTCATCAATGGATGAACTTGATCTGGCTTTAACCTAAATTCAGCTGTGATGGAAGTGTCTTTTAAATCACGATAAGTGCCTGGTTGGTTTAATTCATGAGAACTCAATCCTGTTCCAGCAGCTGGTGAATAAGGTTGCACCGTATATCCTTTATATAAAAATCCTTTTTGATGGAGCTGTTTCAAAATCCACCAAAGGGATTCGATATAATCGTTTTTGTAAGTGATGTATGGATCATCTAAATCGACCCAATAACCCATTTTCTCAGTCAGGTCATTCCATACATCGGTATATTTCATTACCTCTTTACGGCAAGCATTATTATATTCTTCAACAGAAATCTTCTTCCCAATATCTTCTTTGGTAATTCCTAATGATTTTTCAACAGCTAATTCGATAGGTAAACCATGAGTGTCCCATCCCCCTTTTCTTTTAACCTGGTAACCTTTTAGCGTTTTATACCTACAAAAAATATCTTTAATAGAGCGAGCCATTACATGGTGAATACCAGGCATTCCATTAGCAGAAGGAGGGCCTTCATAAAATGTATATGGCTTGTTTTCAGGTCGGTTTTGAATACTCTTCTCAAAAATCTTATCTGCTTTCCAGCCTTCTAAAACTTCTTTCCCTATTTGTGATAAATTTAATTGCTTATATTCTTTGTACATCTGGGCTATTTCTCGGAAAATTTAAGGTTGCAAATTTAAGGATTTGAGTTGGAAATTTTGATAAGAATACAGGTTTTTATGTCAATTTTTAATCATCATCTAATTGATATTGAATTAACTGGATTAATATTGTTAATTAGCTTAATTTTAATAATTAAACAATCAACTTAATTTATTTTTGGAAAGAAAATTGTTTTACATTTTATGCAAGGAGTTTTATGCTTAGAAAATCAATACCAACTTTTAGAATAGGAGTAATTATCACTTTGCTTGGCGGAGCCTTATATTTCTATAATGAAGATTATGGGAAGTATGTGATGGGCTCAGGATTAGTTTTAGTATCAATTGCGATGGTTTTGTACATATTTTTTATGTTTAGAAGGTACGGAGATCGAAAAAAAGTGAACTAATTTTAGTATACCAACAATCTGGTATTTTGCAAATAATTCTTGTCTTGATACAAGTTTATCATGATATTGATGAAAATCGTATCATGAAAGTACAATATTTTGCTAAATCATTAATCGCATGTATCGCTAGTTTAGTGGTTTTTGCCGTTATTTTGGTGTTGACAAATCTTGATATCGAAAAATATTTCTGGATTTTAAGAATAGCAATTCCTTTAGTGATGCTATGCCTTATCTGGTTAATGCGTAATATATTCTTTTGGATATATTTTGAATCAGGATTAAAACTAAAAGGGTTTAAATTCTCTTTTTGGACTTTTGCCGTTGGTCTAATGGTGTTGTTAAGTGGCTTAATTTCACAAACATTTTATCCTGAAATCAGTAGCTCAATGGTTACCGTGGGTTTGATTTTAACTACCATTACCTTTCTCAACTTTACAAGATACATGATTAAGATTTTAGCTTAGATTTCCTTTCTGCCAGATCTATTAATAATGAAGGCAAGAAAATGAGGTTAAACAACATGGCCAAAACCAAGGTAAACGCTAGTAAAGTTCCTAAAGCTATTGTACCATCAAATGAGGAAAATGCAAAAACACCAAAACCAAAAAACAGTATTATAGCCGTATAAACCATACTCAAGCCGGTCTCTTTAATAGTTTCGGAAATTGTTAAGATTGGATTTTTTGGGTTTTTAGCCAATTCTTGTCTATATCTGGTTAGAAAATAAATGGTTTGATCGGATGCAATTCCCAAAGCGATACTAAAAATCAAAATCGTAGAAGGTTTTAGTGGAATTCCTAATAAACCCATAACTCCCGCTGTAATCATCAAAGGGATTAAATTGGGAAGTAATGAAATGACAACCATTTTAAATCCTCTAAATAGAATCCACATAATCAATCCGATTAAGAAAATTGCCAATAGCAAACTATCTCTTAAATTTTTAACCAAATAATTTGTCCCTTTTACATATAGAACAACTGGGCCTGTTAAAATAACTTGATATCTGTCAGGATTAAAAATTGAATCAATTCTTGGTTTGAGGGCCTCTAAAAACTGGTTCATTTTCTCAGAGCCAATGTCTTTCATTTGAAAAGTAATCCTACTTACTTGTCTATTTTGGTCAATTAACCCTTTGGTAATGTTTTGATTTTTCCCGGCATTTGCTGCATATAGTAAAATAAAATTCTTCTCCATTTCATTAGGTATTCTATAAAACGAAGGTTGATTGTTATAGAAAACCTGAGAGGAATACTTTAAGGCATTAGTTAAAGAAATAGAATTTCCGATTTGAGGATAAGCATTAACCAATCGCTCGAGTTTATCCATTTTGTTAATATTTGTCAAACCCACAATACCATTTTTCTTTTTGGTATCAATATTTATTTCCAATGGGAGAACTCCACCAAAAGTGTTTTCGAAAAATCTTAAATCTTGATAAACTACATTGTCTTTAGGTAAATCATCTACTACAAAACCATTTACTTTAATCTGCGAGATTCCTGCAATTGCTAAAATAGTTAACGCCCCAACCGTATAATAAATATATTTTCTTTGATGAAGAACATAATTATTAATTGCCAATAGAAATCGATCGAAAATTTTAATCTTTAAGTCGATATTTTTTGGCGTTTTAAGGTAACTGCAGAGTATTGGAAGTAGGCACAAGCAAATTAGCCAAGTGAACATGACGCCTATTGCTGCGGTGATTCCAAATTCTTTTAAAACATCGCTATTGGTGAAATACAAAACACCAAAACCTATGGCTGTAGTTAAATTGGCTATAAATGTAGTAAGTGCAATTTTTTCGATAGTGGTTTTTATGGCAATCGATTTTCTGACTGATTTATTTAACTCAGCATGATATTTATTTAAGATGAGAATACAATTTGGAATTCCGATAATAACCATTAACGGAGGGATTACGCCTGTTAATAACGTGATTTGATAGCCAAGTGTAGCCATGAGTCCTACACTCCAAACTACGCCACATATCACAAATAAAATTGGAAAAAAAATAGCGCTCCATTTTCTGAAAAAGAAACTCAAAATCAATGCGGAAATTAAGATGGACAAACCTAAAAATAGCACAAACTCTTTGGCTACTAAAGTTCTTAAAACGGTTTTTATATAAGGTAAACCAGAAGCATGCACTGCTACTTTTTCTCTTTTTGCGAAATCTTGAGAAAGTTCATAAACTTTATTGATGACACTTATTTTCTCCTTAGTTTGAAGAATTTGTTCATTAAAAGTAATTGCAATGATGGTTGCATCTAAATCGGTATTAAATAAAATTCCCTTATAAAATGGAAGATTTTTGAGCTGCATTTTTAAACTATCCAGCTCAATTTGACTTTTAATTTGGCTTTTGAAAAAAGGAAAGTTTATAAACTTTTTGTGGATGGTGTCTTTTCCAATAACTTTGAAATTACTAATAGAAAGCACTTTATTAACCCCTTTTATTTTCTCTAAATTGGCAGTCAACTTGCTCCAATCGTTAAAAAAATCTTTTTTAAAGAGCCGTTTGGTTTTAATACCTAAAACCATTACCGTCCCATCTTCGCCAAACTTCTGTTTAAATTTAATATAGTTGAGGTAAGTGGAATCTGTAGTCGGAAGAATTTTGCCTGGATTAAAAGCTAATTTTACATGTGTAGCCTGTAAACCCCAAAAGAAAGTAATGGCAATAAATAAAAGAAGGATGAGTTTTTTATACCCAAGAATAAAACCTGAAAAACGGAACCACATAAATAAAATTCAATAACAAATATCGTAGATTAAATTCATTTCAACAGAATGACATGAATAAACCTTTTAGGAAAATACGTAATTTAGAAACTTCAAGATGAAGAAAGTTTTCTTATTTTTTTTTGCTCTTCATGGCGCTATTTATACTTTCGCACAACAGGTTCCAATAGGAGCTTGGCGAACGCACCTTCCTTATAATCAAGTAATGGCAGTTGATGCTAGTGCTAACGAAATTTATTGCGGCACAACAGGAGGAATTTTCACCATCAATCAATCAAGCGGAGAAATTTCTAAGCTATCAACTATTGATGGTTTGGCAGCGGTTAATATTTCAAAACTCGCTTACAATCAAATAACTAATCAGATTTTGATTGCTTATGCTAATTCTAATCTCGATTTATTAAGTGAGAATAAAGTGTATCATTTGCCCGAAATTTTCGATAAACAAGGATTAGGTAATAAAATCATCAACGCTATTACTTTCAACGGTTCGCTTGCTTATTTAAGCTGTGGGTTTGGGATTGTAGTTTACGATTTGGCAAAACGTGAAGTAAAAGACACTTATTATATAGGTGCCGGCGGCTCAAATTTGGAGATCTATCAAATTGCGGTAACTGGCCAAAATATATATGCGGCTGCAGCCGACGGAGTTTACCAGGCAAATATTAATAATCCACTTTTGGTTGATTATCGCTCATGGATTAAGCATGCTGCTACACAAAATTATCCGGGAGGATTTACAAAATCGATCGTAAGTTTTAATAGTTTGATTTATGGATTGTTTGGGCAAAGCATTTACAAGTTTAACGGAAATAGTTGGCAGCTCACACAGATTTTTGGTCCTGATGTAAAACGTTTAAAAGTAAGCAATAATAGTTTAGTTACCATTGCCGACTTTAGAATCATTAGCTATAATCAAAGCGAAAGTATGATCAAAAACATTCAAAATTTAAATGGATTTGCCAGTGCAAATGATGTATTAATTGCTAATCAAAATATTTTAATAGCCGATGGTTCCAAAGGGTTGGTTAAAACCATAGATGGTAATTCTTTTCAATATGTTCTTCCAAATGGGCCTAATACCACTGCTGTTCAAGAGTTAAGATATGTAGATGGAAAAATTTTAATGTCACCGGGTGCTATTACACCAATTTATTCACCAGCTTTTAATAACGATGGATTTTCTGTTTTTGATAAAGAAGAATGGACAAGTTTATCAAACATTAATAATACAGCTTTTCAGCCTATAAGAGATATTGTTTCTTCAACGTTTGATGCAGCTTCAAAAACTAAATATTTAGCATCCTATTTTAATGGAGTTATTGAGGTCAATGAAAACGGTGCCGTAAAAATCGACAATCAAAATAATAGTAGTTTACAAACCACTATTGGCGATGCATCCAGCATCCGTGTAAATGGGATTATTTTAGACAAAGACAATAATTTATGGGTTTCTCAATATGGTGTAAATCGTCCATTATCGGTAAAAAAACCAGATGGTACTTGGACTTCCTATGCTTTTTCTTCAGTAATTCAAGATCCTACAGTTCCAATAACAGGTTTAACTATAGATTTTAATAATCAAAAATGGTTAACTGTTAGAAACTCGGGAATCATAGTTTTTGACGGATCAAAAGTAAAAAAATTTGCTTTTACAGCATCTGAAGGTAGTATACCAGGCACAAATGTAAATTGTATGAACGTAGATTTAGATGGAGCTTTATGGATGGGAACCAATCAGGGGGTTTCGGTTTTCTATGATACGGCAAATATATTTTCAATAAGTCAGGCTGAAATCCCTAAAGTGATAGAAAATGGTTTTCTAAAACCTCTTTTAGGATCAGAGAATGTGAATTGTATTGCCACAGATGGCGCCAACAGAAAATGGATTGGAACAGATCATGGAGTGTGGCTTTTTTCTGCCGATGGCACCCAACAAATAAAATATTTTAATAAAAAAAATAGTCCTTTATTGGACGATAAAATAACATCAATAGTTGTTGAGCCAAATGGCGGAGAAGTTTTTATAGGCACAGCAGTTGGAATTATATCCTATCGTGGAGATGCTACTGAAACTGTTAAAAAGATGAATAAAATTACCGTTTATCCAAATCCAGTTAGGCCAGGTTTTAATGGAACCATCGGAATAAAAGGATTGAGTAAAAATTCGAGAGTAAAGATAACCAATATCAATGGCGATTTAGTTTATCAAACCACTGCTAACGGAGGCGAGGCAATTTGGAATGGGAAGAATTTTAGTGGAGATTCCGTTTCTTCTGGAGTTTATTTAGTTTTAATTGTCAACGAAGATGGAAGCGATACAGCAGTCTCGAAAATCTTAATTGTTAGATAATGTTGCATAAAACCAAGGGGATAGTTTTAAAGATTACGGATTATGCTGAGAATAGTATAATTGCGAAAATCTTAACCCAAAAGTTTGGGATGCAAACCTACATGATTAATGGCGTGAAAAAGCCCAAAGCAAAAATAAGATTAAATATGTTGCAGCCACTTCATCTTTTAGATATGGTGGTATATCACAAACCTAATGGAAATATGCAACGAATTTCTGATGCCCGAAGTGAGCCTATTTTGCAAACTATACCCTACGATATTTTAAAAAGTTCTTTAGTGATGTTTATCAATGAAATGATTTATAAATCTGTAAAAGAACAACACGAGGATGAAATGATGTTCGAATTTATCTTTAAAAGTATAGAATGGTTGGATGCCGCTGATGAAGGAATAACAAACTTTCATCTCATATTTTTGAGTAAGCTTACGCGATTTTTAGGTTTTTATCCTGATATGAGTACAATAGAAAAATCTGCATTTTTCGATTTAAAACATGGAGTCTTTACTCGTCAGCAGCCCTCGCATATTTATTTGATAGAAGAACAATTTATAAAAAAATGGATTGATTTATTTTTATGGCCGTTAGATGATTTCAATCAGTTTAAACTGGATCAAAAAAGCAGGAAGTATTTTATCAAAAAACTAATTGACTATTATACTTTACAGATTGAGAATTTTGGAGAAGTAAAATCTCATTTAATATTAGAGGAAGTTTTAGAATAAAAAAAGAAGAGCCTCAATATTTGAGAGGCTCTTCTTTTTTGAAAGTAAAAACTGCTTTTCTAAAAATTATTGTTGTACTTAAAATTATAAGTAACTCCTACATTTGCATACCATGATTTACCAATATTTCTTCCATCAACGATAGCGCCACCGCCACCACTAATACCAAAATTACCATCTAGAGGAGTATAAATACTACCGCCAACCTTTGTGTAGTTCACTTTTGTTGCAGGGAAAGAACCGTTAAACCCGTTTCTTAAAATATCTACTCCACCAGTTGAAGTTTGATTTCCAACATATCCATCAAAATATAGACGATTAAATGCAAAACCAGCCTTCAATTGACTAAGAATTGCGTCAGGAACAGCTGTAGATCTTAAGCTGTAACCAATTTGACCTGAAACAAAGAACGGACTATTTGATGATTTGTATTGACCCAATAAAATTCCATTAAATGTAGTGGCGTGATTACCAATAGCAATGATTGACTGTAAAGATTCATCCACTTTATAATCGCTTAATGGTGTAGTTATCCCTAATGAACCTTGGATAGAAACATTTCCTTTTTTCGCAAGTTCATATTTTAAGAAAGCAGATAAATCTTGAGCACCACTTCTTTGATTGGTGTAACCTAATCCTTTTAAAACATCAGCATTAGCTGAACCTGAAGTTTGGATAAATGGTACATTAAAGATGATATCTAATTTATCAGATAGGCCATAAGTCCCATAAATGTTAAAACTAGAAGTTGAAACCTTGTTAAAAATTGGTGTTTCGTCGATCTCATCTGGATAAAGGAAAACATGTTTGTAATTTTCATTGGTTAGTGAAAAAGACACACTACCACCATTCTTCCCTTGCATAAATCCGCTTAAAGGAGTTTGAGCTAATGATATTGATGTTAATCCTAAAATTAACCCTGAGCTTATCATTGCTGCTTTTGTAAATATTTTCATTTTTTAAAATTTTAACTGTTAATAATAATTATGTATAGTGCTTATCGGATTTTTTTGTCAAATGATGTTTTTATTAATACACCCTTGTCGACATCTACGAAATATTATAAACTTTTGGATTTATGATTTTTATTTTTTTAACATATCTAAAATCTAATAAAACTTTTTACTCGTTAATTGTCGTAAGAGTGATTGCTTATCGGAAATAATTCAATCATTATTAAACAATAAAAAAAAAGAAATGAAAAATATTAGACTATTTAGTTCATCAAAATTCATGATTGCAATGGCTGCTTTAGTAGTGGCATCTGCTTTTTCGAGTTGTAAAAAAGACAGCGGCGTTAAACCTACAATTGCACAAGTGGCAGTTGCCATGCCAGGGTTCAGTCAATTAGAAGCAGCAGCTATAAAAGGCGGTGTTGCAGTAGTATTATCTAATAAAAATCCTAACGATCCATCAGGTGCCTATACGGTATTTGCACCAACCAACGATGCATTTGCGAGACTGGGTTTGGTAAATCCACAAGATTTAAATGCTTTACAAACACCATTTTTAACAAATGTATTATTGTATCATGTAAATAATGGAAATACTTTACAAACAGCATTAACCGGAGGAGCTTCAATTCCTAGTTTATTAGGTCCAACAAAAAGAATTATTAACAGAGGAGGTGATTTTTATGTTAATGGTTCTAAAATTCTAGCTACAAATGTTCAAGCAGATAATGGAACTGTTCACGTAATTGATAAAGTTTTATTAGCTTCTGGAGCTAATATTGCACAAACAGCTATTTTCTTTGCGCAAGCTAAAGGATTTATTAATCCAGAGCTTAGTTTTTTAGTAGAGGCAGTTGTTTATTGTGATTTGGTTGGTGCATTATCTGATCCAACTGCAAATTACACGGTATTTGCGCCTACTAATCAGGCATTTAAAGATTTGGGAGTCATTTTGGGTGTGCCTTTAAATCAACCATCTGATATTAGAAAGCTACCAAAGGATGTGGTTACTCAAGTATTATTATCTCATGTATTTAATTTAGCAGGAGGGGGTAAATTCACTTCCGAATTAAACGCAGGAACAATTACTGCATTAAATGGTAAATCCGTTACTTTAGGGGCATTTACCAATGGTACATTAACAGTTAAAGGTAGTGGAAATTCGGTACCTGCAAACATGGCAATACCTGATGTGCAAACTACAAATGGAGTTGTTCATGTAATCGACAGAGTTATTTTAAACTAACTCAATCAACAAATATTTAGAAAAGCTTAACCTTAATTGGTTAGGCTTTTTTTGTTTTTATTGAAACTATTCATTTTATAAAACGTAAAAAAAGTATCACATTTTGCAAGAGCTCATCTAATCAGCATATAAAAGAAAGGTTTTAATGTTTAAACTTAGTAGTAAACCACGCTTTTTGTCCAATCAAAAGATAATTGGTTTTAATAGGTTGTACTTTAAGTTTTTCTTAGCTGTTTTGATTCTGGTTTATAACAGTTCAAGTGCTCAGGTGTGTGGAACATCAGGTTTAGATGGTCCACAAAACGCCGTTGCACCTGTAAATACCTATTTCCCCTTATCTACTACGGCAACCTTAACTTCAGGAAGTAAAACAATTGTATTAAATGGAGTTCCTCCTAATGATCCAAACTATAATTTAAGTTATGGAGTAACACCGATAAAATCTGGAGACCTGATTTTAATTATACAAATGCAGGATGCTTCCTTTGATTATACGAATAGTAGTTTATATGGAGCTGGGACTGCAACTAGCGGACCAGATAATTTAGGAGGAACAGGGTATACAGATGTAGGTAACTCAGGTAAATTTGAATATGTGGTAGCTACTAGTAATGTCCCCTTAACAGGTGGAGTGTTAACCTTTAGAGGAGCTGGGGCTGGACAAGGTTGTGTAAATACGTATACGAATGCTGATGCTACAGCAACCAGAGGACAAAGGAGATTTCAAGTAGTGCGAGTACCTCAGTATTCTAATTTAGTTTTAACAGCAAATATAACAACGCCTCCTTATAATGGATCGGTAGGGGGGTTAATTGCCTTTGACGTTGCAGGAACCATGCAATTTAATGGATTTATTATTGATGCATCGGAGAGAGGTTTTAGAGGAGGGTATGGGCCTGTTGCAGCTTCTAACGCCAACAATAGCACATTTTATACTGGGCCTTCTTCAGATACGAGGTCGGTAGGTAAAGGAGAGGGAATTGCAGGGACACCAAGATATATGTGGGATGGATTTAATCAGGTGGATAACGGAAGTGATGGTCTTCCTGGAGGCTCATACGGACGGGGTGCGCCTGCAAATGCGGGTGGTGGTGGTAATGACCATAATTCTGGTGGTGGCGGCGGTGCTAATGGGGGTTATGGCGGTTTAGGTGGTATGGGCTGGCAAGGTGCTAATGGTGATGTTTCACCGTTAACTGGTGGTGGTCGTCCGGGAATGTTTTTACCAGTAGATTATTCTAGATTAATTATGGGCGGCGGCGGCGGTGGCGGCGATGCTAATAATGCAACTTCGGGTGTAAAGGGTGGTGTAGGTGGAGGTATCATTTTAATTAATGTGGAGAAGATTACCGGAATTGGAGTAATTAAATCAAATGGAGGTGCAGGTCAGGCAGGTGCTTTTGGTTCAGCGCCTGATGGAGCCGGTGGTGGAGGAGCAGGGGGATCAATTTTTCTACGTTCTTTGGCGGCCAGCCCAACAGCAAATTTAACATTAGAAGCTAAAGGCGGAAGTGGAGGAAATACTTTAAACGATAATAACAACGAACATGGTCCGGGTGGAGGAGGGGGAGGTGGATTGATATATACACAAATTCCTTCGGCAACCATTACCAACCTAGTTACAAAAGGAAATTCTGGTAAAACTAATGATGGTGTTGGCATTCCTCATGGTGCTTTAGATGGAACAGATGGACAAACTGGCACATTTACAACAACAGATTTACCAAGCCATTTACAAGGTGGAGGATCTATTTGTTATCCTACATTAACTACTACACTCACTGAGCAAAATGCTGGGCCAGCTGGTGCCAGGAATGCGGGAACAACCGCAACTTATACTTTAACAATTGGCAATTCACTTTCAAATGGTAATGCAGGGAATGTAGAAGCTTGGCTTAATTTACCATCTAGTTTTAAGGTGGGTAGTATTTCTTATTCATTAACTGGAGATGCTGCTGGAACGCTTAATGCTACGCCTCTTATCGGCACATCGGGAATAATGAATTTTGGTAATTTTAATATTTCCCCAGGCGATAAAGTTATCATTACTATTGTTGTTAACATTGCTTCAAATGCGCCATCGGGTGTTTATAGCGCAAGTGCGCAAGCTACATATCTGGACCCAACCAGAACAAATATCAATCCCAATAGAAAAATAACAGGAATGACTGATGCATTCCCTGGATATAATACTAGCTATGAAACAGGTGGCATTACAAGCGTTGGGGGTGCAAATTATAATGGAGATTTATCAACTTCAACTGCTGAGGATGTTTATTTGAACTCTATAACTGTATATAATCCATGTAATAATGCAGTAACAGGAGGTGGATTCGATAATTACCCAACAAACGACTATCCAACAGGTATTGGACCTTGGACTCCTATAAATAGCGGTGAAATCGTAAAAATTGTAGATGAAGGATCTTTAAGAGGAGTTGCAATTAAGAAAGGTTTATATTCTTTGAAGCAACAAATACAATCTATAAAAGCCTCCACTAGTTACACCTTCTTTTTGAACATGAGAAGATGGACTAGCTCATCAGGCTGTAATCCAAATGCAAACGCAAGCTTTAGAGTTAGAGTTTATGATTCTTCAAATCCATCCGTTTATTTATTAGATTTTTCACAAACCACCAATAATAATACACCAATTGTAATTAGTCAATCATTTAATACAAATGCTAGCACATCATCCCTTGTATTACTGATCGAAGAAACTAGCTCAGGTACTCCAGCATGCCCACTATTTCTTGATGATATTTCAATAAGTTCTGCAATCAGTATTTCAAATTCTTCAACAAATCTAACTTGTAAAGGTGCTAATAATGGTAAAATTAAAGTTGATGAACTAAGTGGAGCGGCAGCACCATATCAAATCTCTTATTCATCTGATGGAGGAAATAGTTATAGTGCACCTATAAGCTCAGGTACTATAAGTGCTTTTGGAACACCACTTTCTTTTACAAATTTACCTGCTGGGAATTATATATTAAAAATTGTTGATGCAAATCAATGCTTAAATACTCGCAATATTACCATCACCGAGCCAACCGCCATAACTTTGAGCAGTAGCACCACTGCGATCAGCTGCAATGGCGGCACATCAACTGCAAGCTTAACAGCATCAGGCGGAGCAGGAACGTATCAATACAGCAAAGACGGAACGACATTCCAGACATCCAATATATTTGCCAACCTCACCGCAGGAGCCTACACTTTCACATTAAAAGATGCCAACGGCTGTACAAAAACGGCGAATGC
>JAHJVW010000011.1 GCA_018828585.1 Bacteroidota bacterium | reverse complement strand
TAACTAACTAACTAACTAACTAACTAACTAACTAACTAACTAACTCCTATCCAGCACACGTCTAACCAAGCCCATAAACCAAGCATGAGGGAGGATTCTTCTAAGGAATAAGATAAATGGCGCTCCACTTCCTACAGCATATCTTAATTTAAAACTATTACTGTTTGCTGCTCTCCAAATGATTTTGGCAACCACTTCTGGTCCGGGAGCGGAAGCAGCTGCCCTTAAGAAATTTGCAGATATTTTATCAACGTAAGCATCATAGACATGTAAACCTTCTTTTTTTAGTAGATCCGGCGAACGGTCATAAAAATCGGTTTTAATAGCGCCGGGCTCAATAATTTTCACTTTGATGTTAAAGGGTTTTAGCTCAAAGCTTAATGATTCTGTAAAACCTTCTACTGCCCATTTGGTACCGTGATACAGACTGTATAAGGGGAAAGTTATCCTTCCCCCTACAGAAGAGATGTTGATGATACTTCCTGACTTTCTTTCTCTAAAATAAGGTATAAATTGTTGACAAACACTCATTAAACCGATGACATTGGTATCAAATTGTTTAGCAATTTGATATTTATCTGCTGCTTCGAAAGGTCCTAAAGCAGCATAACCAGCATTGTTTAATAATACATCTATAGCGCCAAAATCCTGAATCGCCCAGTGGAAAGCTTTTTCTATACTTTCTTCATCCATCACATCTAATGCGTAGCATTTAATGGTCTTATATTTCACTAACTCCACCTCTTCTTGTGGTTTACGCATGGTGGCGGCTACATTCCATCCCCTTTCGGCAAAATAAATTGCAGTGGTTTTTCCAATTCCGGAAGATGCACCTGTAATGAAGATAGTTTTTGACACGAATAATAATTTTATAGGACTAAACAAATATTAGTCCACAACTATAAATCTAAGCTTTTATACCAAATCTAATTTTAGTCTTGTAAAATTGCCTATACATTCACTCTTAATTTTATGGCAATTTGGGTACAAAAACGTAAATTTGGAGGTCATTTCAAATGATTTCAATTGTAAACATGCAAGATACCACCATTTATAAACCAAAGAATAAAATCAGATTTGTAACAGCCGCTTCTCTTTTCGACGGTCACGATGCTACCATCAACATCATGAGGAGGATCTTACAGTCCTCTGGAGCTGAAGTGATTCATTTGGGACATAACCGTTCCGTGGATGAGGTAGTAAACTGCGCTATACAGGAAGATGTACAAGGTATCGCTATGACTTCTTATCAGGGCGGACATACGGAGTATTTCAAATACATGTATGATTTATTACAGGAGAAAGGTGCTGGACATATCAAAATATTTGCTGGAGGTGGAGGCGTAATTCAGCCGGATGAAATTAAGGAATTGGAGGCTTATGGCATCAATAAAATCTATTCTCCTGATGATGGCCGTAGCATGGGTTTACAAGGAATGATCAACGATATGTTGCAAAAAACAGATTACCCCACCATTCAAAAATTAAATGGAGAAATCAAGACCTTAACTAATAGAAATGTAAAATCCATAGCCTCTGCAATTTCAGTAGCAGAGAATTTTCCGACAGAAGCAGTTGACTTTTTAAAAGAAGTACAAAAGCTTATCGGCAATAAAACCATTCCTGTTTTGGGCATCACCGGAACAGGAGGCGCAGGAAAATCTTCTTTGGTGGATGAATTGGTACGTCGTTTTTTAGTGGAGACCGACAAAACCATGGCCATCATCTCGGTTGATCCTTCTAAAAGAAAAACAGGTGGCGCTTTATTGGGTGACCGCATTCGCATGAATGCGATTAACAATTCTAGGATTTATATGCGCTCTCTGGCAACGCGTCAGGCGAATTTAGCTTTATCCAAATATGTGCAGGAATCCATCAACATCTGCAAAGCTGCAGGTTTTGATTTGGTGATTGTGGAGACTTCTGGAATCGGACAATCAGATACAGAAATCACCGAGCATTGCGACGTTTCTTTATATGTGATGACGCCTGAATTTGGTGCCGCTACGCAGTTGGAGAAAATCGACATGTTGGACTTTGCGGATATGGTGGCTATCAATAAATTTGATAAACGTGGTGCTCAGGATGCTTTACGCGATGTGAAGAAACAATATAAGCGCAACCACCTAATATTTGATGCCAAAGACGAGGATTTACCTGTTTATGGCACCATGGCTTCCCAGTTTAACGACCCTGGGACTAATAATCTCTTCTCCGCTTTGATGAAGAAAATCACTGAAAAAACCGGGATAGACTTTAAAGCCAAAATGGCTTTCACCAAAGAGGAATCAGAGAAAATCTATATCATTCCACCAGATAGAACACGTTATTTAGCAGAGATTGCAGAAGCCAATCAGGCTTATGGCGAATGGGTGAATGCACAATCCAAACTCGCTCAACAGCTATTTCAGCTGCATGGTACCATTGAATTGCTTGAAAAACATCAGGCTAAAGCCGAAGAAATTGAATCTTTGAAAAAGCTGTATAGTGATATTGAAGAGCAATTAGATGGCGAATGTAGAAGGTTATTGAGACAATGGCCAGAGACCGTAAAACAATACAAATCAGATTATTTTATCTATAAAGTGCGTGATAAGGAAATTAAACAGTCTTTATTTACCGAGTCTTTATCTAAACTTAAAATTCCGAAAATTTCATTACCTAGATATGAAGCTTGGGGAGATATTTTAAAATGGTTACTTACTGAAAACCTACCGGGAGAATTTCCTTATGCAGCCGGAGTTTTTCCTTTAAAACGCGAAGGCGAAGATCCAACACGTATGTTTGCTGGTGAAGGCGGACCAGAAAGGACCAATAAACGTTTCCATTATGTAAGTTTAGGTCAGCCAGCGAAGCGGTTATCTACTGCTTTTGATTCGGTGACTTTATATGGAGAAGATCCACACGTTCGCCCAGATATTTATGGTAAAATTGGTAATTCTGGGGTGAGCATTGCCACCTTAGACGATGCCAAAAAACTCTATTCTGGTTTCGATTTATGCGCTCCAGCAACTTCGGTTTCTATGACTATCAATGGGCCTGCGCCAATGCTTTTGGGTTTCTTCATGAATGCTGCCATTGATCAACAATGCGAGCAATACATCAAAGAAAATAGTTTAGAAAAAGAAGTAGCGGATAAAATTGAGAAAATTTATAAGGCCAAAGGAACTAAAAGACCACATTACGAAGGCAAATTGCCTAACGGAAATGATGGTTTAGGTTTAATGCTTTTAGGCGTTACCGGCGACCAGGTTTTACCTGCTGATGTGTACGCAACAATCAAAGCGAAAGCCATCGCTACCGTTCGCGGTACGGTACAAGCAGATATTTTAAAGGAAGATCAGGCACAAAATACCTGCATCTTCTCTACCGAGTTCGCTTTGCGGATGATGGGCGATATCCAACAATATTTCATCAATGAAAAAGTAAGAAACTTTTATTCTGTTTCTATTTCTGGTTATCACATTGCTGAGGCAGGTGCAAATCCAATTTCTCAATTAGCTTTCACGCTTTCTAATGGTTTCACTTTCGTGGAGTATTATTTGAGCAGAGGAATGAACATTAATGACTTCGCTCCTAACCTTTCCTTCTTCTTCTCAAACGGTATTGATCCAGAATATGCAGTGATCGGTAGAGTGGCCAGAAGAATATGGGCTAAAGCCATCAAACAGAAATACAAAGGAAACGACCGTTCGCAGAAACTGAAATATCATATTCAAACTTCCGGACGATCTTTACATGCTCAGGAGATTGATTTTAATGATATTCGTACTACATTACAAGCCCTCTACGCTATTTATGATAATTGTAATTCCTTACATACCAATGCTTACGATGAAGCGATTACTACGCCAACAGAGGCATCGGTTCGTCGAGCCATGGCGATACAACTCATCATCAATAGAGAATTAGGTCTGGCTAAAAATGAAAACCCTTTACAGGGTGCTTTCATTATTGAGGAATTGACTGATTTGGTTGAAGAAGCGGTATTGACTGAATTTAAACGTATCAACGACCGGGGCGGTGTTTTAGGTGCTATGGAAACCATGTATCAACGTGGTAAAATACAGGAGGAATCGCTTTACTACGAAACCCTAAAGCATACTGGTGAATATCCAATTATTGGGGTAAATACTTTCCTGAATAAGGAAGGTTCGCCAACAGTAAGTCCAGGAGAAATTATTAGAGCAACCGAAGAAGAAAAGCAATTACAAATTGGAAATTTAAAAGCTTTTCAAAATAGAAACAGCGATTTAACTGAAGCTTTATTGAAAGATTTACAGCTCAAAGCGATACACGGAGAAAATATTTTTGAAGGATTAATGGACGCAACCAAGGTTTGTTCTTTGGGGCAAATCTCAAATGCGCTATATGAGGTTGGGGGACAGTATCGAAGGAATATGTAGGCTGTGGATTTAGCTCTTCTTAGTTTTAAT
>JAHJVW010000133.1 GCA_018828585.1 Bacteroidota bacterium | reverse complement strand
TTGAACATTTGAAAAGTTTATCATATCAACGTTTTTACAATTTGATCAAAAATTAAAGTTTGACAGTTTAGCTAGGCTTAAGTATCTTTAACCCTCTTAAGCTTATCTTAATAATTTCATGAAATACTTATCCTTTCTTGCGCTTTTATTATTTACCCTTAGTGCTTGCCACATTAAAAAACATGCAGACCTAATTGTTATCAACGCAAAAATCTACACCGTTGATTCTAGTTTTACCATTGCTGAGGCTTTTGCGGTTTCGGATGAAAAGATTGTAGCAGTTGGTACTACTAAAGATATTTTGCGTGATTTTAATGCCAATGAAGAAATTGACGCTCAGGGCAAAGCAGTTTACCCAGGCTTTATTGATGCTCATGCACATTTTTTAAGGTATGGACAGGGCTTACAAAACGTGAATTTAGTAGGTACTAAAAGTTGGAAAGAGATTTTAGAAAAGGTAAAGGCTTTCGCCGATAAAAATCCAGAAGGATGGATAATAGGTAGAGGATGGGATCAAAATGATTGGTCTATCAAAGAATTTCCAGATAAAGTATTGTTAGATTCTTTATTTAAAAACAGACCGGTGATGCTTTCTCGGGTAGACGGTCATGCAGTTATTGTTAATCAAGTAGCGTTAGATTCGGCAGGGGTTGTTGAAGGCCAAAAATTAGTCGGTGGCGAAATTGAAGTGAAGAATGGAAAACTGACTGGAATTTTAATTGATAACGCTGTTGATTTAGTGAGTGCAAAAATTCCCGCGTTTACACGTAGCCAAACCGAAAAAGGTTTAATTGCTGCGGCTAATAATTGTTTCGCTGTGGGTTTAACTACCATTGATGATTGTGGTATTGATTTTGAAGATGCGATGTTGATAGATTCATTACAGAAAAAAGGAGATTTAAAAATGCGCCTTTATGTAATGCTATCAGATGCGGAGAAGAATTATAAATTCTTATTCGAAAAGGGGAAGATCAAAACAGATTTTCTAAATATAAGAGCATTTAAGGTTTATGGTGATGGTGCTTTGGGTTCGCGTGGAGCCTGCTTGTTACAACCTTATGCAGATATGCCTGGCCATACAGGTTTTCTACTTTCGGATCCTCAACATTTTAAGGATGTTGCGCAAAAAATTCATGACCATGGTTTTCAGATGTGTACGCATGCTATTGGAGATTCTGCAAATCGGACCATCCTAAAAATTTACGCGAGTGTTTTAAAAGGTAAAAATGATGAAAGGTGGCGAATAGAACATGCTCAAATCATTAACCCAAATGATATTAAATTATTTGGAGAAAATAACATTATTCCATCGGTTCAACCTACACATGCAACATCAGATATGTATTGGGCAGGTGATCGGTTAGGTAAAGAACGATTAAAGTCGGCTTATGCCTATTTAGAACTATTAAAGCAAAATAATTGGTTACCGTTAGGCACTGATTTCCCGGTTGAAGATATCAACCCCATGTACACTTTTTCATCTGCCGTTACTCGACAAGATTTAAATCATTTTCCTAAAAATGGTTTTCAGAAAGAGAACGCTTTAAGTAGAGAGCAAGCATTACGAGGAATGACCATTTGGGCCGCCAAATCAAATTTCGAAGAAAATGAAAAGGGAAGTTTAGAGGTAGGGAAATTTGCTGATTTTGTGATTCTAGAAGAAGATCTCATGACTGCTCCGAATGAATCACTAGGAAAAATTAAGGTTTCGCAAACATATATAGCAGGCAAAAACGTTTATAAGAAATGATCAAAAAACTTTTATTAGTCACTACGTTAATCTCAAGCACTTTTTTATTCGCTTGCGGACAAGAACATCAAGAAGATCAAAAATGGCTGGCGCTTTTTCAGGAAGCAGGAAAAAATACGGTTGTTTTAAACAATGATCAGGATATAATCCCGCTTAAAAACTTGGACAAAAGAACAATTGCAAGTATTGATCTTGGCTTTAGTCATAGCATTGAATTTGACAGTTTGTTGAATAAATATGCTCACGTAACTCATTTTAATGGGAACATCTATCTAGCCAACCATCAGTTTAATAGTTTAATTGATGATTTGAAATATTATAACACCATTATTTTATGTGCATCAGATGTATCTGTTTTTAATGATGAGGTAATGAGCTTCATCTCGGAGATGGAGCGTAAAAAACAAGTTATTGTTGCTCTCTTTGGTGATGGTAAAAGTTTAACCAAGTTAACTGATGTGAATGCACCTATCATTTGGAGCGCCAAACATACCAATGAAGGTTCGAATTTTACTGCTCAATTAATTTTCGGAGGAGTAGCCACAGAAGCTAAACTAGCTGCAACTTATAACGATAAGTTTACTAAAGGAATGGGCAGCAATATTGAAAAAGTAAGGTTTACTTATACTGTTCCAGAAGATGTTGGTATTAATGCCAGCGATTTAAAAGGAATTGATGCTGTAGCGGAAGAAGCAATCAGAGAAAAAGCAACTCCTGGCCTTGTGGTATTTGTAGCCAAAAATGGAAAGGTGATTTTTAATAAAGCCTATGGTTATCATACTTATGATAAATCTTCTCCAGAGCGTATTGATGATATTTTTGATTTAGCGTCTGTTACTAAAGTTTCTGCAACAACAATGGAAGTGATGCGATTGTATGAGCAAAAGAAATTAAGCTTAGATACAACGATAAGTACTTATTTGGCAAAGACTCGCGGAACAAATAAGGAAAACATTAAGGTGAAAGAAGTTATGCTTCATCAGGCTGGCTTTATACCTTATATCCCTTTTTATAATACCATTAAGCCAGAAGATTTTAGCAGAGATTCTACTGATGATTATAACGTAAAAGTGGCTGACAGCTTCTACATGAAAAAGAGTTATTTCTATGATGTAATGTGGAAACAGATGCTTGAAAGTCCACTTAAATCGCGTGGACAGTATGTTTACAGTGATTTGAGCATGTATTTCATGAAAGAAATTGTTGAAACACTTACACAAATACCATTAGCTAATTATGTTAAAAGTAATTTTTACGATCCTTTAGGGATGTACACTACAGGCTTTAATCCAAGATATCGATTTGAAAAATCGAGATTAATCCCAACAGAGGACGACCGTGTTTTTAGAAAAACTTTATTATGGGGCTATGTGCATGACCAAGGCGCTGCGATGATTGGAGGAGTTTCTGGTCATGCTGGATTATTTTCCAATGCATCTGATTTAGCTATACTTTATCAAATGTTACTAAACAAAGGAACATATGGTGGAGATAGATATTTTAAAGCTTCAACGGTTGATTTATTCACAGCAAAGCAATCTGATGTTAGTCGCAGAGGTTTAGGGTTTGATAGATATGATGAAAAATCAAGTTATGGTTATCCATCAAAATATGCTTCACCAGAAACTTACGGACATACAGGTTATACGGGCACTTGCGTTTGGGTTGATCCAAAAAGTGATCTGGTTTATGTGTTTTTATCAAATAGGGTTAACCCAGAAGTGAGTAATAAATTATCAGACCTTAATATTCGCCCAAGAATTCAGGATATTATTTATCAAGCTATAGAAAAGTCAAAAAAGTAATTCTTAGAAACATAATTTCAAAAATAGAGTTAATCAGTAATGATAAAAGGAAAAACAATGTTCACAAAAGGGGTCCAATTTATAGGGTTAATTATTTTTATTGCCTTAACTATGAGTGCTTGCTCAAATAAAATTAACAACCCAAAAATAGATAGATTAGAAAGTCAGCAAGCTCTTTTGGCTTTAAACACCCATCTTAACGAAGTAAATTTAAAATTAGAACGTACTACTTTAAAGAATGAAAGTTTAATAAATGATATTGACAAGGCGAATCAAGACGCTTCAGCATCGGCTGCCTATGCAAAGAAGCTTTCAGATCAGCTTTCATCAGATCCTGGCAATCAAAAATTAGCAAAAAAGGCAAGCAAAGCCGCCAATAAGGCTGCAAGAGATGCTAAAAAAGCTAGTAAATTAAATGTGGAATTTGGTGATACTGCCGAAATGCTAAAAATGTACAAAGAAGAAATAGCATCAACGCAAGATAAATTGAAAGCTTTAAAATCTAAAATAGAATTTATGCCTAATACAGATAAAAGCAATTAAGTTTAATCCTTTTTGTTACAATCCACTAACATTAATCACGGTTGAAAAACTTTTCTTTGTAAACTGATTTTTCAGTATTAAAAACGTATCAATGAAAATTGGAATTGTTTGTTATCCTACCTTTGGTGGTAGTGGAGTTGTCGCTACAGAATTAGGTAAAGCTCTTGCTGATCATGGTCATCAAGTTCACTTTATTACTTATAGTCAGCCTGCCAGGTTAGATTTTTTCTCTGAAAACCTATTTTATCACGAAGTATCAGTTTCTAAATATCCATTATTTGATTATGCTCCTTATGAGTTAGCATTGAGCAGTAAAATGGTAGATGTTGTCCGTTTCGAGAAGTTGGATATTCTACATGTTCATTATGCCATCCCTCATGCTTCTGCGGCATTTATGGCCAAACAAATTTTAGCAACTTTTGATATTCATATTCCAGTAGTTACTACTTTGCATGGTACAGATATTACTTTAGTAGGTAAAGATTTAACTTATAAACCGGTAGTTACTTTTTCTATCAATCAATCTGATGGAGTGACTGCTGTATCAGAAGATTTGAAAAAGTCTACCTACGATCATTTTGATATACAAAAAGATATTAGGGTTATTCCAAACTTTATTGATCATAACAGATTTAGCCTAAAACCTAAAGATCACTTCAAAAAAGCGATAGCTCCACAGGGAGAAAGAATAATAGTACACACCTCTAACTTTAGAAAAGTAAAGCGTACAAAGGATGTGATATACATTTTCCAAAAAATATTAGAAAAAGTTCCTGCAAAATTATTAATGGTTGGCGACGGTCCCGAGCGTGTAAATTGCGAACAGCTTTGTCGTGATTTAAAAGTATGTGAAAACGTTCGTTTTTTAGGTAAGCAAGATGCTGTTGAGGAAATTTTATCAGTTGCTGATTTATTTATAATGCCTTCTGAATCAGAAAGTTTTGGATTGGCAGCTCTGGAAGCGATGGCATGTAAAGTTCCTGTAATTTCTTCTAACACTGGTGGTTTACCAGAACTTAATATTAATGGAGTAACTGGTTTTATGGATAATGTAGGTGATGTTGAAGGGATGGCCAAACACGCTATTTATATTTTGGAGAATGAAGATCGCTTAAATCAGTTTAAAGAACATGCCTTAAACAGAGCTAGTGATTTTGATTTGAGTAGAATCTTACCAATGTATGAGGATTTTTATAATGAAATTATTGAGAAAAGCAAGGCGATTGCTTAGTCGAATTTTTTCCGATATAAATATTTTAACTATTGACAGGCATTAATTTTTGTCATTTACAGTTCTAATACCTCCCATATTTCTTCATCACATTTATTATTTAAAGCTTTTTATAGTATCATTAGATTAATTGGTTGCGTAACAAGGGATAGCATTTAGCGTTAAATAATGTTAATGTTTAGGTTTTACTAAAAAGAAAGATAAATTTGCAAACTAATTTGAGATGAAGAAGTACTTGTTATTATTATTTGTAGCTACGTTTAGTTTAAGTTCGTGTTTAAAGTCGGGTAACGATCCATATAAAGACGCTCAAGATCAGCTTGTAAAAGACGAAGTTATTATTAAAAAATTTATAGAAGATAATAAAATACCAGCCTTAAGGCATGAATCTGGGGTCTATTATCAGATAATTAATCAAGGTTCTGGGAATTATGATTACGTAAGTAAATCACCGACAATTACCGCAAAATATAAGGGACAATTATTGAATGGAAATATATTTGACAGCTCAGATTCAGCAGTATTCCCTTTATCGGGAGTGATTTCTGGATGGAAAATTGGTATTCCTTTGATTCAAAAAGGAGGGAAAATTAGATTAATTATACCAAGTGGATACGCTTATGGTACCAATGGCATAAAAGATAATAATGGAAATACAATTATTCCTTCAAATTCCATTTTAGATTTTAATATAGAATTACTTGATGTAAAATAATATGATGAAAAAAATATTAGGCCTTTTGTTTATTGCTAGTGTGATTTTAGTTTCTTGTAAAAAAGACACTAGATCACTTCAACAGATACAAGACGAACAGATGCAGGCTTTTATGAAACAAAATAATTTATCTGGATTTCAAAAGGACACATCAGGGTATTATTACAAGGTTATAAATACAGGTACTGGTAACGCTTTAACTTATCCGGATTATGTATTTTATCTTCAAACATTAAAAGACCTTAACGGCAATACATTAAAATTACAAGGAGATCAAACGCCAACAATAGAAAATGGAGCTTATTTAGCTAATTATTTAGGTTATGTTTCTCCAAAAGGATTTAGAGAGAACATCATAAAACTTCATAAGGGAGGATCTATTAGAGCTATTATCCCGTCTTACTTGGCTTATGGAAAAGATGGTTTTGGAAGTCAAGTATTAGGTAACACCATATTAGATGCAACATTCTCTGTCCCTAATGTAAGCAATTCTATAAGTTTAGCAGATTCTTTGATAACAAAGTATAAGGCAACAATTCCTTTGACATTTACTAGAGATTCAAGTGGAGTTTATTATTCTATCATAACCCCAGGTACAGGTACGGATCTTATCACGACGAGCTCGACTATTAAAGTTGCTTATACTGGTAAATTATTTGACGGAAAGATATTTGATTCTGCTAAGAGCACAAGTCCATTAGAATCGCCACTTTATGGTTTAATCTCCGGTTGGCAAAGTACTATACCCAAAATTAAAACTGGAGGTAAGATTAGAATATTAATTCCTTCTTATTTAGGTTATGGAAGCTCTGCGCAAGGTGCAATCCCTGCAAATGCTCCACTAGATTTTGAGATTGAATTGATTAGTGCTAAAAATTAAATACCTATTTTAAATTTATATTGGAGAGACCTTTTAAAGAAGGTCTTTTTCAATTTAAAGCCTTTTTATAAGTTGCCAAACATCTCTCCCTAGCCATTTTATGGTCTACAATAGGTTTGGGATATTTAAAAGGATCTGAATATTCTGGCACCCATCTTTTGATATATTTTAAATCTTTATCAAATTTCTTAACCTGTTCATAAGGATTAAAAATCCGAAAATAGGGTGCTGCATCGACCCCACATCCAGCAGCCCATTGCCAACCACCTACGTTGCTGGATAATTCGAAATCAAGCAACTTTCTAGCAAAATAATTTTCTCCCCAACGCCAATCTATTAAAAGATGTTTAGTCAAGAAACTGGCAACTATCATCCGTACTCTATTGTGCATGAAACCTGTTTTATTAAGCTCTCTCATTCCTGCATCAACAATCGGATAACCCGTTTTTCCATCGCACCAGGCTTTAAATTCTATTTCATTATTTCTCCACGCAATTTTGTCATATTCTGGTCTAAAAGAATCTTTTGCCGAATGAGGGAAATTCCAAAGGATAGAAAAATAAAAGTCTCGCCAAATTAATTCGCTTAACCATACCTCACTTTTACTAATAGCATTTTTGACCAATTCTCTTACGCTGATAGTCCCAAATCTTAAATGAACGCTTACTCTTGAGGTTGCATCCTTTGCAGGAAAATTTCTATCCTGTTCATAATTCTTTAAGATATTTTCATATTCCTGATTTGGAAAATCCAATTCGCTTTTAATAAATCCAATTTCATGGAAATCCATAGGTTTAAAAGGCTTCGTCGAGAGTAGATTATTGAAATATTTTTCTGACGGATAAGGTTTCAAATAAAAATCATTTAATTTTTGAAGCCATTTTCTTTTGTAAGGCGTGAAAACTACATATGGCTTGCCATCGTCTTTAGTAACCTCGGTTTTTTCGAAAACACATTGATCTTTAAATGTTCTAAACAAGATATCTTTTGTTCCTAAGTATTGATTTAACTTTTCATCACGTTCTTCAGCGTAAGGTTCATAATCATGATTCGTATAAACTGCTTTTGGTTGATATTCTGCAATTAATTCTCCCCAAATCTTTAGAGGGTCACCATATTTAACAAGTAAGGAAGATTGATTTTTTTCTAACTCTAATTTTAATTTGTCTAATTGCTGATGGATAAAAGTGATACGAGCATCATCTTTATCTTCTAACTTATCTAAGATGTTTTTATCAAAAATGAAGATGGGCAGAATTTTAAAACCGCTGTTAAGTGCATGGTATAAACCGGCATTATCATTTAATCTTAAATCTCTTCTAAACCAAAATATGGCTATTTCTTCTTTAGCCATAAATGTTTTTTAATGCCGTTTTGATTTCTGGAAACTTAAATCTAAAACCAGTTTCCTCAATTTTTTTTGTATCCATTTTTGTACTGCCCAAAATCACAATACTCATTTCTCCAAATATCATTTTTAAAATAAATGAAGGAACATTAGGAAGCCAAAGTGGTTTGTTAAATTGTTTGGCAATTGCTTTTGTTAAACTGTAATTGGTGAGTGGATAGGGCGTACTCATATTATAGGCGCCATTAAGTTTTTCATCCTCAATTCCTTTTAAATACATAGTGGCAACGTCGTCAATATGAATCCATGATATCCATTGTTTGCCTGAACCTAAAGGAGCACCGAAACCATATTTTACAGGTGCAGACATTTTGGGTAGCGCACCAGAATTTTTATCTAAAATCACTCCTGTTCTAAACTTAACAACCCTCAAAACTAAAGCGTTACCCTCGTCTACTGCATTTTCCCAAGCAATACAACATAAAGCCAAAAAATCGGAGTTTGGCTGGTTATTCTCCATCATCAAATCGTTTCCACGATCACTATAAAAACCAGATGCCGATGCAGAAACAACAGCTTCTACCTTGTGATTTTTACGTTTTAATAAATCGTAAATGAGTTTGATAGATTTGGTACGACTATCAATAATTACTTTTTTACGGTCATTGGTCCAGTTACTATCCGCAATTCCAGCCCCGGCTAAATGGATAATAATAGATACCTCTTTAATACAGTTTTCATCGATTAATCCTTTATCAATATCCCAAATGAAAGTTTCAATTTGGGTATCTACTTTTGAAGAACGACTTAAATGCACTACTTGATAACCTTTTTTTAGTAATAGTTTAGAAAGGTGTGCCCCAACTGTTCCGCTACCACCAGTTATTAAAACCTTTTTGCCCATAGTTATTTGGAGTAACCAATAGATTAGATTTTAGTTTGAAGTGTAAAGAATGATTTTAGCTATTGATATAGCTTTCTAAGTTTTTGATAATTTGCTTTTGGTCTTCAATGATATACTTCACCACATCACCAATAGATACCATTCCAGTTAGCTTGTTTTCGTCCATTACAGGCAAATGCCTGATATGTTTGTGAGTCATTAATTCCATGCAATGATCTAAACTGTCTTGTGGAGAAATCACGATAGGTGTCGTAGTCATTACGTCTTTAATTTGAACTTCTTTGGATGATTTGCCTTTTAAAACAACTTTTCGGGCATAATCTCTTTCTGTAAAAATTCCTTTTAAAGTTCCATCATCTACTATTAAAATAGCACTGATGTTGTATTTCATCATGATACCTAAAGCTTCAAAAACCATAGCTTCAGAATTAACAGTAATAACTCTATTTTCCTTTTGCGTTAATATTTGATTTACTCTGATCATGCTAAAATAATTTAAGTGGTGAATAAAATTAACTAAAAATAAACTTCAATTCAAAATTTTAATCTATTAATCATCATTTTGGTTACTGATTTTTTGATAATTAAGAATAAGTTGTGATTTTAAAAAATATTAACGAGATTTAGTTGCATAAACCGCTCGAAAAAAAGAGTTTCTAAACTTATTAAATTTTATGTGTGCATTACAATTAAAACAGCAAGCTAAGTCTTATGATGCTGTTATCGTTGGGTCAGGAGCGGGTGGAGGAATGGCTGCTTATGTATTAGCTGCTTCGGGCCTAAAAGTTTGTTTATTGGAAGCCGGTCCGAATTATGACCCCGCGGTCAATTCTTCTCAAATGAAAAATGCATGGGAATCTCCGCGTAGGGGAGCCAGTACCAAATTTAGGCCTTTTGGAGATTTTGATGGTTGTTATTGGGGCTGGGAAATTGAAGGAGAACCCTACACTCAGGGTCCCAACTCTAACTGGGAATGGTGGAGAGCCAGAATGGTAGGCGGAAGAACCAATCATTGGGGTAGAATATCCTTGAGATTTGGTCCTGATGATTTTAAGAGAAAAAGTATTGATGGTTTAGGCGATGATTGGCCTATAGGCTATGATGATGTGAAACCTTATTATGATAAAATTGATAGGTTAATTGGAATTTTTGGAACGAATGAAAATTTTTACAACGCTCCAGATGGAATTTTTCTACCTCCGCCTAAGCCACGCTTACATGAACTTTTTATTAAAAGAGCTGCGGTAAATATTGGCATACCAGTTATTCCTTCTCGGTTATCCATTTTGACTAAACCCATAAATAAAGATCGTGGAGCTTGTTTTTATTGTGCCCAATGTAACAGAAGTTGTAAAGTTTATGCAGATTTTTCTTCTTCATCTGTTCTGATAAAGCCAGCTATTGAAACAGGGAATGTGGATTTGATCACCAATGCAATGGTGAGAGAAGTGATTTTGGATAGGGATGGATTGGCAAAGGGTGTGTCTTATGTTAATAAAGAAGATATGCAGGAATACGAAGTACATGGAAGAACAGTGATATTAGCTGCCAGTGCTTGCGAAAGTGCCCGTTTAATGTTAAATAGTAAATCGACCAAATACCCGAACGGAATAGGCAATTCAAGTGGAGTAGTTGGAAAATATTTGCATGATTCTACAGGTGCTGATATGGGAGGGATAATTCCTGAATTATTTGATAGAAAAAGATATAATGAAGATGGTGTTGGCGGTTTACACGTTTACACTCCTTGGTGGTTAGATAACAAGAAATTAGATTTCCCACGTGGCTATCACATTGAATATGGTGGCGGATTTGGGATGCCTGTTTATGGCTTTAACTGGGGTATAGAAAAACTTAATGGCACTTTCAATATTAAGGGCCAACAAAAAGAATACGGGGGTTATGGTGCATCTTTAAAGCAAGATTACCGTCATCTTTTCGGGGCTCACGTAGGTATGGCGGGTAGAGGAGAGGGAATTGCAAGAGAAGATAATTTTTGTGAAATCGATAATGATGTGGTAGATAAGTTCGGAATTCCTGTATTGAAGTTTCATACTTCTTGGAGTGATTACGAAATAAATCAGGCTAAACATATGAAAGAGACTTTTAAAGAAATTTTGCATTCTATGGGGGCAGTTGTAACTTGGGGTGGTGATGATGGTCCTGAAAATAATTATGGCCTACATAATCCTGGAAATATCATTCATGAAGCGGGTACTGTAAGAATGGGTAACAATCCAAAAACATCTGTACTGAATAAATATAGTCAGTCACATGACGTTAAAAATTTGTTTTGTGTAGATGGGGGACAGTTTGTCTCTCAGGCTGATAAAAATATAACTTGGACAATTTTAGCGTTATCTATGCGAGCATCCGAATATATTATCAGTGAAATGAAAAAGAACAATCTTTAAGCAAAGGAAATGAATAGAAGAGAATCCATTAAAGCATTAGTAATCACCTCGGTTGCCGCAGGAACTATAGCGAGTGCTTGTAATACCAATCCTAAAAAATCGGAAGAGAAAAAAGCTTTAGGTACTGGTCCCGATCGTATGTCGGAAGAAAAGCTTCATGAGCAGAAAATCGCCGAAGAAGAAAATTTTTTTACTGTAGATGAGATGGCTTCAATAGCGATTTTAGCAGACATTATTATACCTAAGGATGATGTTAGCGGAAGTGCTACCGATGCAAACGTTCCAGAATTTATCGAATATATAGTGAAAGATATGCCCAAGCACCAAGTTCCTATGCGTGGCGGATTGAGATGGTTAGATGTGCGATGTTTAAAAAAATTCAATAAATCCTTTAAGATGTGCGATGGGTCACAAAGAATGTTAGTCATAGATGAAATAGCTTATCCAAAAAAAGCAAAACCAGAAGTTTTACAAGGGGTAAATTTTTTCAGCTTAATGCGCAATCTTACTGCAACTGGATTTTATACCACAGAAATGGGGTATAAAGATATAGGTTATATGGGAAATGTACCTAATCAATGGAATGGAGTGCCAGACGATGTGTTGAAACAGTATGGATTGAGCTATACTGAAAAAGAACTCAAAGAGTGTATCAGTTTTGACAGCTAATTGCTGGTATTAATTATTTTGGTATTGGATGATATTTTTAGCCATTCCGTTAAATATAAACAAATGGAATGGCCACATCATCCACCAGTAAATTCTACCCCATAATCCGTTAGGTCTAAACGTTGCAATCTGACTTAGAAATTTATATCCGTCTCTTTCTATAATTTTAAATTCTAACCAAGCCTCACCAGGAAGTCTCATTTCTGCGTATAATAATAACCTTTTATTGTTTTTATCAGCTAATAACACTCTCCAAAAATCTAATGCGTCGCCAGCATATATATTATCACCCACTCGTCTTCCTCTGCGTGTTCCAACTCCACCCACTAATTGATCAATAAACCCGCGTAAGCCCCAAAGCCAGTCTAGATAGTACCATCCACGTTTCCCACCTATCGACCAAATATTGGTTAAAACTTCTTTAGTATTTCTTTGAAAGGGTCTTTTTACTTTATAGGAAAGCGTTCCGTTTTGTGGCACTTTAACCTGATCCATAAAATTGGTATTTAAATAGCCTTTGTTTAAGGCATCTCGCCAACTGGATACAGTAGAGTTTTGTTCAATTTTTGCAAAAGCTAATTCTAATGCCTGAGTATAGGTAAAGCAATCTTTGGGCACAACTTGCTTAATGTTATCATTGCTACAAATCACCTCATTTCTCATACTCTCTACTAAACTACTGGCTATGTTATAATTTACAGAAGTGACTATGTTTAGCCAATAAGACGATAAACGGGGAGTAAGAACCGGTATAGTAAATATATAGCGCTTCAGCTTTCTAACTTTTGCATAACCCAAAAGCATTTCCTTATAGGTTAAAATATCAGGACCTCCGATGTCAAAAGTTTGGTTTAAAGCTTTTTCATTACCTAAAACGCCTTCTAAATACGATAAGACATCTCTAATAGCAATTGGCTGGCAGCGAGTTCTCAACCATTTTGGTGCTATCATTATGGGTAATTTTTCTGTAAGATCCCTGATAATTTCAAACGAAGCACTTCCAGAACCAATAATGATTGCAGCTCTTAAACAGGTATTTGGTATTATACTGCTCTTTAGAATGTTTTCGACAGATAATCGAGATTTTAAATGTTCTGATAATTCATCATCATTTACAATACCTGTTAAATAAATAATTTGCTGGCAGTAGGTTTTTTCAATTGCGTTTATGAAATTATTTGCTGATAACTCCTCAAGTTCTCGGAAATCAGTGTACGCATTTCCCATAGAATGTACCAAATAATACGCAGCATCAATATCTTTAGGAATATTTGCTAAGCTTTTTTCATCAAGTAAATCCCCAACGATAACGTTTCGTGTGTCTAAATCATGATCGCTTTCTTCTTTTAATCTTCTTTTATCCCTAACAAGACAAAATACTTCGTGACCTGCTGCTTGTAAGATAGGTGATAATCGAGTACCGATATAGCCATTCGCACCTGTTAAGAGGATTCTCATATTTTTATAACACCATACCTTGACAACAGTTTTGCTTTAAGAAGAATGTTGGTTCGTGAGTTGATTTCTGAGCTTAATTTTAAGTTAACATGATTTTAACTTTATATTTATAGCGTATTTCAAAATTGGTAATGCTTAAATCTCTAAAAGGTAATATTTATTTCGTCCTTACATTACGCCTGCTCATAATCTACTTTCTTTACTCATTTTGTAGGATAATCTTCTACCTGAATAATTTAAGTTTTTTTTCTGGAATTGATTTTGGGAGCTTTTTATATATCCTTTATGGGGGTCTAAAGTTTGATACTACCGCAATCTTTTACATCAACTTGATATTTATTTTGAGTCAAGTTATTCCTTTTAAATTCCGCTTTAATCCAGGCTATCAAAAAGTATTTTTAATTGTTTTTTATGTAACTAACGCAATTGGTTTATTAGCCAATTTTGTTGATATTATTTATTATCCTTTCACTTTAAAAAGAACTACTGCAACGGTATTTAGTCAGTTTGCGAACGAGAATAATATGGCTTCCTTGTTATTTAGGTTTGTTGTTATTAATTATTGGTATTTCACTCTACTCTTAATTTCGAGCATCATTTTTATGATTCTGGCGAATAAAAAGATTAGTTCGGTAAAGCTGTTAATCAAGAATAATTTAGTTTTTTATATTGTTTCTATTGCTTTGTTTCTTCTAACCATTGGTTTTGTCATTGCTGGATTAAGGGGAGGGTTTAGGCACAGTACGAGACCAATAGCAATTAGTAACGCTGGGGAGTTTACCCAACAACCTAGTGAGATTAATTTGGTCATTAATACACCGTTTTCAATTATTAAAACCTTAGGGACCGAACCATTAAAAATTGTCGATTATTTTAAAGATTCGATAGCTTTAAACAAAATTTACAATCCAATTCACAATCCAGATAGTAATAAACAAAGTTTTAGAAAAAAAAATATTGTCTTTATTATCCTAGAAAGCTTTAACAAAGAGTATTTGGGATCATTTAACAAAAATTTAGATGGTGGAAAATACAAAGGTTACACGCCATTTTTAGATTCGCTAAAGTCGGTTTCTTTATCTTTTAATAACGCTTATGCAAATGGAAGAAAATCGATAGAGGCACTTCCATCAATATTGGCCAGTATTCCAGGAATTAAAGAACCGTTTATTCTATCATATTACTCCACTAATAAGATTCATGGTCTTGGGGAACTATTGGCAAAGAAAGGATATCAAACTTCTTTTTTTCATGGGGCCCCAAATGGTTCGATGGGTTTTACATCTTTTACAAAAATGGCTGGTGTGGCTCATTATTATGGGATGACTGAGTATAATAATGATGCTGATTTTGATGGTATGTGGGGGATATGGGACGAACCTTTTTTACAATATTGGGCTAAAGAAATGAATACCTTTAAACAGCCTTTTTTTAGTACCGTCTTTACTGTTTCTTCTCATCATCCTTTCGAGTTACCAGATAAATATAAAGGAAAATTTCCAAAAGGCACTTTACCTGTTCATCAAAATATTGGTTATACAGATTTATCTTTAAAAGAATTTTTTGCTACTGCTAAAAAGTCCGAATGGTATCAAAACACTATTTTTGTAATTACTGCCGATCATTCTTCAGTTTCTACGCATCCCGAATACAAAACATCTTTAGGAGCTTTTGCCATTCCAATAATTATTTTTGATCCCTCTGGCGAGTTAAAAGGGACTTATGATGAACCTGTCCAACAGATAGATATTATGCCAACGATTTTGAATTATTTACATTACGATAAATCTTATTTTGCTTTTGGAAATGATATGCTACATCGTAATTCAAGTGCTTTTGTTGCACAATATATTGATGAACGATACCAGATTATAATTGGGGATGAGGTTTTGAAATTTGATGAGCATCAAGCACCCGAACTATATAATTATCGAGATGATGTTTTGCTAAAGCATGATATTAGTAAAAGAAAAAGAGCTGACAAAGAAAGACTTGAAACCAATTTGAAAGCTTTTATTCAGCAGTACAATCAACACATGATTGATAATTCTTTAGGAGTTAAATAGGAGCATTTCACTTCAATTTTTTACTACCAAATAAATTATATCTTAATAAAAAAGCTTGTTGATTATCAGTTACCCCATCAACAAAATGATAAGAAAAAATAAATTTACCTTCTAAGTTTTTTGCTTTTAAAGCTGTCCAGCCTAAATCAATTCTGTCGTAATTTTTTGAAGTATAGAATTTATCACCGTTGATTACTTGGTGTCCTTGGCCAGTGTAAAAAGTATTTTGTAGAGAGAATTTCTTATAACCTAAATAAATATTGCTAATGAATCCTTTAGGTAAATCAAAAGAAGAGGTGAGTAATCTGTTTCGCTCAATAGACATGATTCCTCCAACTGAAAAGATTAGCGAGTCTAAAATTCCTCTATGAGACAAATCTACCCCTAACTCGACCATCACTGCGCCATTATCTTCTACAAAATCACCTGGGAAAGAGATAGCAGCTTTAGCATTGTGGAACATATAGGCATGATGAGAGATAAAAAAGGGTTTGAATTTATATTTACCAGAGAAACCGAATAAAAAGGTTTCTCTATTTGTATTGCTTTGTCGGCTTGTCCAGTCTAACCAAATCGTCTCTCTAAAATTTTCAGTCTCAAATTTGGTTAATAAGCCTTCGATATTGGGGCGATAATAATTTAAGGTGTCAGATAAAAGTGATCTGGGATAATCATCTAATAGACCAACTCTTGGGAAAGAGCCTACAAAAAATTCAGTACTTTTATGTTGATACTGATAGTAAATAACAGGTTGTATATCATCAAAAAATTTATTACTCTTTGATCCGAACTCGTAAAGCGCATTAAAGCCAACTCGAATTCTACTAGAACTATCCAATTTAAATCCTATTTCTGGAGAAATTCTGTTGCCAAAAATAGTCTGGGAAAACCGACCAGAACGGGCATATTCTCTATTATCTAAAAAGCCAAAGTAAGAAAACTGTCCCTCTATTACCTGTGCTTTTATTTGATCATGAACTGAAATTAAAAGCGTAACAAAGCAAAAAAGGTATTTTCTAAAATTCATGAAGCTTTTCTTCTTTTAAATATTGATGAATTACTAAAGTAGGCGTAATTATACAAAAAAAACCTTCTGAATATTTTCAGAAGGTTTTTTTTATCGTTAGGGAATTTTAAATTCCTAATAATAATCTCGAAGGATCTTCTAATAATTGCTTTACTCGTACTAAGAATCCAACTGATTCTCTTCCATCAATTACTCTGTGATCATATGATAAAGCCACATACATAATAGGTCTTATCACGACCTGACCATTTTCTGCAACCGGACGCTCCACAATATTATGCATTCCTAAAATTGCAGATTGTGGTGCGTTAATAATAGGAGTGGATAACATAGATCCAAAAACACCACCATTAGTGATAGTGAAAGTTCCACCTGTCATTTCTTCGAGGCTTAGTTTTCCGTCCCTTGCTTTAGTAGCTAAAGTGATGACTTCTTTTTCTATCTGAGCTAAAGACATGCTTTCTGCATTTCTAATTACAGGAACCACTAAACCTTTTGGAGCCGAAACTGCGATAGAAACATCAGCAAAATTGCTGTAAACCAATTCCTCACCTTCAATTCTTGCACCAACAGCTGGGAAATCTTTTAACGCTTCAGTAACTGCTTTGGTAAAGAAAGACATGAAACCTAAACCGACTCCATATTTTTCTTTAAACTGATCTTTATATTTTTTCCTAAGTTCCATGATTGGCGCCATGTTCACTTCGTTAAAAGTGGTGAGCATGGCGGTTTCGTTTTTCACTGTCACTAAACGTTTAGAAATCGTTTTTCTTAACGATGTCATTTTCTCACGACGTTCATCTCTAGCGCCAGAGAATGAAGGTATCGCTTTAGCTGACGGAGCATTTACTATTGGCTTCGGAGCCACTTTTTCTGCTTTCATAGCATCATCTTTGGTGATTCTTCCATCAACACCAGTTCCATTTACATTTTGTGCATCAATTCCTTTTTCTGCTAAAATTTTAGTAGCTGCTGGGGACGGAGTTTTATCTGCATAAGAAATACCTGACTTTTCAGCCGTTTGGCTATTAGATTCTGCAACGGGAGCTGGAGGTGCAGAATTTGCTTTGACCGCATTACCTAAACTAATTGTAGCCACTAAAGCACCAATTTCTAAAGTGTCGCCTTCTTTTGCTACGGTATTTAATATGCCAGCACTTTCAGCCGGAAGTTCGAAAGTTGCCTTGTCAGATTCTAATTCTGCAATTATTTCATCCATGGCTACACTTTCACCGTCTTGCTTTAACCATTTAGTTAAAGTTACTTCTGTAATAGATTCGCCTACTGAAGGCACTTTAATATCTTTTTTCTCCGTTTTCACTGATGATTCATCTTGTTTTTTAACTTCAAGACTTTCAGCTTTTGGCTTTTGAATTTCAGTTTTTGAAATAGCTCCTTCTTCTATCTTACAAACTAACGCACCAATTTCTAAAGTCTCACCTTCTTTAGCAATAGTTTTTAATGTTCCTGCACCTGCTGCGGTTAATTCAAAAGTTGCTTTATCAGACTCTAATTCGGCAATTACTTCATCCATCTGCACCTGATCTCCATCAGCTTTGACCCATTTAGATAGAATTACTTCTGTGATAGACTCGCCTACTGCAGGCACTTTAATTTCTAAACTCATAAATTTATGGATAGATCATGTACATTAATTAACTTTTGCAGTTTTTACTGTAGATGATTTTTTAATTACTTCTTTTACTTCTTCTAAATTTTTTAAATCAAAGGCCTTGGCAACAATTGCCGCTTGCTCTGCCAGATGCTGTTTCATAAAACCAGTTGCTGGGCTACTAGCTGGTTTTCTAGAAATTACCTCGAAATCAAAATCTGATTTTCTGAATATTCTTGAAATAAACGGCCATGCACCCATATTTTCAGGTTCTTCTTGCACCCAAAGAAACTCGGCTTTACTATATTTTTTTCTGATTTTGTCTAATTGCTTGTATGGTGTAGGATACATTTGTTCTAATCTTACGACCGCAATATCTTCTCTATTTGTTTTTTCTTGTTCTTCTATTAAATCGTAATAGATTTTACCAGTACATAAAAGTACTCTACGCACCTTATCAACTTTAACGTTCTTGTCATCTATTACTTCCTGAAATTTTCCTTTTGTGAAATCTTCTAAAGGAGACACACATTTTGGAAATCTCAGTAAGCTTTTTGGAGTAAAAACGATTAAAGGTTTACGAATTTCTCTTTTTAACTGACGACGAAGCGCGTGGAAAAACTGAGCTGGCGTAGTACAATTTAAAACTTGCCAGTTATATTCAGCGCTTGCTTCTAAGAAACGTTCTATCCTTGCTGATGAATGTTCTGGACCTTGACCTTCAAAGCCATGAGGCAACAACATGACCAGTCCATTAGCTCTTTGCCATTTGGTTTCAGCGGCAGAAATATATTGATCAATAATGATTTGTGCTCCATTAACGAAATCTCCAAACTGCGCTTCCCAAATGGTTAAAGCATTGGGGTTAACCATTGCATAACCATATTCGAAACCTAAAACACCGTATTCTGATAAGTGAGAATTGAAAATTTCGAAAGGGGCTTGTTGATCAGAAACATGTTCTAAAGGAGTATACTCTTCTTCAGAATCGTCTACTTTTAATACTGCATGACGATGGGAGAATGTTCCTCTTTCAACATCCTGTCCACTCATTCGCACTCTTTTGCCCTCATTTACTAATGTAGCATAAGCCATTAATTCACCCATTGCCCAATCGAAGACTTTAGTTTCTTCTGCCATTTTCAATCGCTCTTTAAATAAGCGATCGATTTTACTGATGAAAACTTTGTCTTTTGGTAAAGTAGCAATGTTTTTTGCGATTTTCAGGAAAGTTTTTTCATCTACAGAAGTATCTGGTGAGATGTCAAAATCTTCTTCTTTAGAGAAACGCATCTCTTTCCAAGCGCCTGAAAAAACAGGGTTAGATGGAGCACCTTTATCTTCTTTTGATTCATTTAATCTTTCTTGAAGAAGAGCTTTAAACTCTTTTTCCATTTGCTTCGCTAAGCTGTTATCTACAGTTCCGGAAGAAAGCAGTTTCTCAACATAAATCTCTCTTGGATTTTGATGATTTTCTATGGCTTTGTATAACACTGGCTGAGTGAAACGAGGCTCATCCGCCTCATTATGTCCATATCTGCGATAGCAAAGAATATCTATAAAAACATCGTTATGAAAACGCTGACGATATTCCATTGCCATATTAATGGCATAAACTAAAGCTTCAACATCATCACCATTCACATGAAATACTGGTGACAAAGTAACTTTTGCAATATCCGTACAGTAAGTTGAAGATCTTGCGTCTTTATAATTTGTGGTAAAACCAATTTGATTATTGATGACCAAATGTATGGTTCCACCGGTATTGTAAGCATCTAGCTTAGACATTTGTAAAACTTCGTATACAATGCCTTGACCTGCGACCGATGCATCACCATGCAAAAGAATTGGAGCTATACGCTTATAATCGCCATCATATTTCATATCCATTTTAGAACGAGTAATACCTTCTACAACGGCATCAACGGTTTCTAAATGTGATGGGTTTGGACATAAACTCAGATGAACTTTTTGGTTATTGGATGTTTCTACATCGGTTGAAAAACC
>JAHJVW010000132.1 GCA_018828585.1 Bacteroidota bacterium | reverse complement strand
TTGTAAAGAAAACAAAAGAAAACCATACCAGCACAACAGAAAGCGATAAATAAACGATATTTCTTTTTAAATTATATGGGATTGGATAATTCTTTTGACCTAAAATATAGGATAAAACCATCATGCTGGTGTAAGCAATTAACGATATCCAAGCCGAAGCCATATAACCATATTTTGGGATGAACAAAATGTTTAAAACAATGGTTAGAATTGCTCCAACTCCCGAAATATATAAGCCATATCTTGTTTGGTCTGATAACTTATACCAAATAGAAAGATTCATATAAATCCCTAAACTCACATATCCAAAAAGTAAAATGGGAACTACGCTTAAGCCTACCCAATAATCTTTACCAATAAAATGCTTTAATAATTCAATATTAGCTACAACTCCAACAAAAATTAGAACAATAGCTAAAATGAAATAATTCATGATGATGGCATAAGTTTTTTTTGCATTCTGGTTCTTTGCATGATTGAAGAAGAAAGGTTCTGCCCCTAGGCGAAACGCCATGATAAAAATACTGAGGAAAACGGCTATTTTACAACAAGCGCCATAAATTCCAGTTTGTGCTTCACTTATTTCTGGGGGGAGCAGGTTGGCCAAAAAAATCTTGTCTATATTTTCATTAATGATGAAGGACAGATTTGCCACAAAAACTGGCCAGCTGTAGTTGAGCATTTCTGCCAGAAGCTTTTTATCCAGCTTGAATTTAATTTGCAGCAATTCGGGAATTAAGATCAGAAAAGTGAGACCACTCGCTACTAAATTAGAAATGAAAACGTAGCCAATCCATTGGGGCCTGTACCAAGATTTTAAAGATTCGGCAAAAATTAAATGATGTTTAATTATAAACGGAATAACAAATATGAAAAGCAGGTTTAAACCAATAAAGGTAAAAACATTAGTCATTTTAATAATAGAGTACCGGGCAGGTCTTCCCTCGGCTCTTACTTTTGCAAAGGGGACAACGCTTAATGCATCAACTACTAAAATGAAAATAAAATATTTAATATAAATAGTATAATCTGCTAAAGAAGTCTCTTTACCATCTTGAATCCAGCTTGCAATTGGGTGTATGAAAATTAAACTGCTGGTTATAAAAATCACACTTATGAATACCACAACCATAAATGTGTTGTTGTAAATAGCGTCCTTCTCTCCTTCTTTTTTATTGAGATACCTAAAAAAAGTGGTCTCCATCCCGAATGCTAAAAAAGCATTTAAAATGGAAGCATAACTATACAAATAAGTGAATATACCATAAACTTTGGTAGCATAAACCTTGGTGTAAATTGGAGTGAGGAAGAAATTTAAAACACGAGAAGCCACCGTACTAATACCATAAATGGCTGTTTGCCCCGCAAATTTTTTGAGTGTTGACAAATTACTTTTTTAAAACATTAAAATTACGATAGTTTTTCAATTCTATCTCTTCTATCAAAATATCATCCACTCGAGCATCATCAGGACCATATTTGCACCAGTCAACAAAGTCTTCCATTAAACTTTCATCTCCTTCGGCTTCAATATATACGGATGAATCAGGTAAATTTTTGATGATTCCTTTTATTCCAATTTGGTCGGCTACCGCTTTAGTTGCAGCTCTAAAGAACACTCCTTGAACCCTACCAGAAACTATTATTTTTATAGATCTCATTTTTTACGCTTGTAGATTTCTAAATTCAGACTTAAAATTTGAGTTGATTAAGTTGTTCCTTTTCAAATAAAAAATCTCTCCAAATTTCATCCACAATTTCTTTAGCTGACAAAATTTGATCAAAATTAGCTGAAACTTGCCCAATTTCCAGCTCTCCATTTATTAAATCGCCTTCAAACATCCCACGTTTAGCCCTTCCTTTTCCTAATAATTCGAGTAACTCATCCTTTCCTATACCTTTATTCTCAGCCTCAAAAACCTGATGTGCAAATTCATTTTTTAATAAACGAACAGGCATTAAACTCTTCATGGTCAGCTTGGTATAGCCTTCCTTGGCATCAATAATCTTTTGTTTAAAAGCATCATGTGCTGATGATTCTTTTGATGCTGCAAACCTACTCCCTATTTGAACGCCCTCGGCTCCCAAAGCAAAAGCAGCCAACATACTCTTTCCTGATGAGATTCCACCTGCCGCAATCACTGGAATGTTTACCGATTCAACAATTTTGGGCACTAAACATAACGTAGTAGTTTCTTCTTTTCCATTATGCCCACCAGCCTCAAAACCTTCAGCTACTATGGCATCAACGCCTGCATCCATCGCTTTTAAGGCAAATTTAGAATTTGCAATTACATGTACCACTTTTATTCCTTCAGCTTTCAAAATAGCTGTCCAAATACTTGGGTTACCTGCTGAAGTAAAAACAATAGGAACTTTTTCTTTAATGATGGTTTCAATATGCTGATCAATATCCGGATAGAGTAAAGGCAGGTTAACAGCAAAAGGTCGATTGGTATTTAATTTAGTTTGAAGAATATGATGTTTGAGAACATCAGGGTACATAGAGCCCGCCCCTAAAATACCCAAACCACCAGCATTGGAAACGGCCGAGGTCAACTCCCAACCACTGCACCAAACCATCCCTGCCTGAATAATGGGATATTTTATTCCTAACAAATTACAAACTCTATTCATTTGTTGTAAAAATGAAGCTTATTTGCCAATTCGCAAAATGAAACTAGATTAACTTTCTAACGGCAGACTTATCCGTTAGCCTACCATACTTTATATTAGTAATAAGATTGAGACCCGGCGTTTTTCCATTTACAATAGATCCAAGTTCATTTTGAAAGCCTAAAAATTTAGCACCATTAATAGTGGCCCACTTCAATAACTCCTCGAAAGAAACATCTTCAAAATTCTTTTGAATTAATTTCATCTCAGTCAAAATACAAAGTTTTTGATTTGACGCTAGACTATCAGTTCCTAGCGTAATTGGATAATTAGTGTATTTAAAAAATTCAAACGTTGGAAACCTATTCTCGATATAAAGGTTTGAGCTTGGGCAAAAACACCAATGCAATTTCCGGTTAAAGCGTTTGGTAAAGTAAATGTCCTTTAAGCTTGTATATGTATTATGCACCAATAAAATATTCTGGTTATCAGGTAAAAAGGGAATCATGGTTTGTATAGAGTTTTTGGATTGTGCCTTGAATCTATCAGTGTCTATTTTCAACTCTTTAAAAAAGTCCATAAAAGGCCCTTCTTTATACCTATATAAGTTATTCTCCTCATCATTTTCTTGATTATGAATAGATATTTTATTGTCGCCTCTCTTACAATACTTGGTTAAATCTTTCAATAACTCTTTTGATAAAGAATAAGGTGCGTGTGGAGTAATTGATGTGGGAGTTTTAAATGCTCCTTTTAAATTTATGGTATTTTCTATTGCCTCGGTAGATTTTGAAGAATCGAAAGCCAGCATCTCTAAAAAAGTATGGTATTTAATTTTACTGCTATTTTTTATATCAGTTGATATCGTTTGATTTGAAATATCACCAACAGCAACAATTCCATTGTTTAACATTTCTTCATCTGCTTTTTCATAGCTTCAATCACCACCTCTTCTTTCGCTCCTCTCTTAGAAATGACTTCTTTAACAAAAGGGATTAACCCTTTCCCTTTAGCTATTTTTTTATGCAAATGAGAAAGCTCAAGATGACAATGAGTGTTCACAAAACCCGGAACAATGATGCCTTCAAAACGTTCTATATTTGGATCTAACAGCGCTTTTTCATCGGTCACGGCTAAAATCTTACCATTGTCATCGGTTACAACAATTCCGTTTTCTATTGCGGCGCCGTCTAATGTGTATATGTAATCTGCGCTAAATCTTCTCATAAGTATTCCTGAAGCACTAATGTTTCAATTTGTATCAATTTTATAAACGCTAACACCTATAAAAAGTTTTCTTTGTGTTAAGTTACTGTATAAAAAATTAATAATAATAACTCAGATCGAAAAAAACAAATTTATAGATTTTAAAATCCATGTAAAAAAATAGGTTAAACTAAAGAACCTGAGCAAATTCCCTATATTAATGTTAATTTTGCTGTTATAAAATGGAGAAAATTCAGAAAAAAGATATTAGATCTTATTCATTAGATGAGTTGAAAGACTTATTTACGCTGATGGGTGAAAAAGCATTTAGAGCAAAACAAGTATATGAATGGTTGTGGAAAAAGGCTGCTCGAAGCTTTGATGAAATGAGCAATCTTTCAAAGGAGTTAAGAGAGAAACTGAGTCAAGAATTTTCTATAAACGTCATAAATATCAATAGCTCACAATTTAGTGCTGATAAAACTATTAAAAACACTTTTTCTTTACATGACAAACATTTAATTGAAGGCGTTTTAATACCAACTAGTGAAAGAATGACCGCTTGTGTTTCTTCTCAGGTGGGTTGTAGTTTAAGTTGTAAATTTTGCGCAACAGGTTATATGGATAGAAAACGTAATCTAAATGCTGATGAAATTTACGATCAAGTAGTTTTAATTAATCAACAAGCTATAGAAAATTATGGAATCCCATTAACGAACATCGTTTATATGGGAATGGGAGAACCTTTATTAAACTACAGTAATGTTTTAAAATCTGTTGATAGAATCACATCCGAAGACGGCCTAAATATGGCATCGAAAAGAATAACCGTCTCTACTGCTGGTATCGCCAAGATGATTAAAAAGTTAGGTGATGATGCCGTAAAATTTAATTTGGCTTTATCATTACATGCTGCTGATGATAAAAAGAGAAATGAGATTATGCCCATTAATGAGCAAAACTCGTTAAAGGCATTGGCCGAGGCTTTAAAATACTACTTCGCAAAAACTAAAAACGAAGTAACTTACGAATACATTGTTTTCGATAATTTTAATGATGGAATTGAGGATGCGGTGCAATTAGCGAAATTTTGTAAACATGTACCTTGCAAAGTAAATATCATTGAGTACAATCCAATTTCATTTGCTGATTTTACAAATGCCGACGAAGATAAAATCGAAGCGTTTGCCAATTACTTAAAGAAACATGGCATCACAACCAACATAAGACGCAGTAGAGGAAAAGATATTGACGCCGCTTGTGGGCAATTAGCAGTTAAAGAAACCACTTAATAAATTATTCAATGAATCTTTTAACTACCTATTTGAAAGATTTTACTTCCTTATTTTTTCCTGATGTTTGTCAGGCTTGCGGAAATTCTTTGGTGATTGGTGAGTCTGTTTTTTGTACTACCTGCATCTTCCAATTCCCTTACACTGATTTTCATTTAGATGCTGAAAATACTTTAGCTAAACAATTTTGGGGACGAATTCATATTCAATCTGCAGTCGCATTTCTTTATTTTTCGAAGGGTGGTAAAGTTCAGAATATCATGCATCAATTGAAATACAATAAACAGCCGCAAGTTGGTATCGAGTTAGGTAAAATGTATGGCAATTTATTAAAAGATCAGGAACAGTATAAAGAAGTTGATGCTATTATCCCGGTTCCGCTTCATCCGGATAAATTCAAAAAAAGAGGTTATAACCAAAGTGAACAATTTGCTATGGGCCTTTCAGAGGTAATGGATATTCCAATTATAAATGATCTTTTAATCCGTGTGAAATCGGCAGAAAGCCAAATTAAACAAAGCAGAAGTAATCGGTTTCATAATATTGAATCGGTTTTTGAGACTAGGGAAACACAAAAATTGCTGACTAAAATACTTTTAGTAGATGATACAATTACTACAGGGGCTACTTTAGAAATATGTACCATAGCGCTACAAAAAATTGGTATTAAAGAAATAAATATTGTGGGCATCGCTTTTACGCAATAATAATTTAAAGCATATTTGCTACAATGAGGAATTTGACCCTATTATTTATCTTTCTTTTTGCTCTAATCTTTGCTTGCCGTAAAGACGAAATAATTGATACAAAACCATCTGCTAAATTGGAGTTTTCCAAAGATTCTATATTGTTCGATACTGTTTTTACTAACAGCGGCTCAACAAATCGAGTTTTAAAGGTTTTTAACCGCAATAAGAACAGCGTAATTCTTTCTAGCATCAATCTCAAAGGAGGAAATTCATCTGCCTTTAAGATTAACATCAATGGGGTTTCTTCATCTACTTTAAGCGATATAAAAATTAGAGGAAAAGACTCAATTTATGTATTTGTGAAGGCTTTCATTAACCCTGACAATAAAAATAGCCCCTTTTTAGTAGAAGATGAATTGAATTTTACATTGAATGGTAAAAGCAAAAAAATTCCATTGATTGCTTATGGTCAAAATGCTGTTTATTTTAAGGATACTTACTTCACAACTAACAGGACTTTTACAAAAGACAAACCTTATCTATTTTTTGGTGAAGCAGTTATTGGAAATCTATCTACAATTACCATCGAGCATGGTGCGAGATTATATTTTCATAAAGGAGCTAAACTTTTTATAGCGGGGAGTTTAAGAGCAAATGGAACCTTAACGGATAGTATTACTTTTAGTAGTGACCGATTAGAAAGAATTTATTATGATGAGCCTGGCCAGTGGCAGGGGTTACATTTTTTAAGAACCAGTTATGATAATTTGATGAATTATGCTACCGTTAAAAATGCACTAGTTGGAATTAGAGTGGATTCTTTAAGTATAAACACCAATCCAAAGTTGCTTTTAGCAAATAGTATTATTAAAAACCATGAGGTAGCTGGCGTTTTAGGTTATACCGCGACAATAACTGGGATCAACAATTTGATTTATAATTGTGGGCAGTTTTTATTGATTGGGCTTTATGGTGGCGATTATAAATTTTATCAAAACACTTTCGCCAACTTTAATTATAGCTTCCCAAGAAAATCACCATCGGTTTATTTAAGCAATAATTTAGAAGACAAAGGCAATTTGAACAAAGCTTTAAATGCAACTTTTACAAATAACATCATTTATGGAAGTTTAAATCGAGAATTAGAAGTAAATCAAATTGGGAATAGTCAGTTTTCGCTAAACTTTCAAAATAATTTAATTAAAACTGATCAAATGTCTTCTTGGGGACTAAGTAATCTTTTTAATACTGATCCTTTATTTATTAATTCTAGAAAAGAAGAATACAAATTAGAAAAAACCAGTTTGGCAATTGTGAAAGGCCAAAATTTAACTTCAAATATTTACTACAGTAATTATTTGATTAAAGATTTAGGCGGAAAAACACGGATTTTTCCCTCAACACTTGGTTGTTTCGAATAATTTATGAAAAAATAAAATATTTTGAAACATTTCTCAACTAACTGAAGTATAAGTTATCGAGAGCGTTAATTTAGATTAGAGAAAGCGGAATTCGTAATGAATTTCGCTTTTTCCTTTTAAAGGATTATGACTTATTAACGTATTTAGAAATGGTAGCAATAAGATCATCAGGCTTATAAGGTTTAAGCTGGTGATCCGTCATCCCACTATTATAAATAGTTTCTATATCATCATTGAGTATTGATGCTGTTAAAGCTATTATTGGAAGTTTTTGGTAATATTCACCAGCTATTGATCTTAATCTTTTGGTTGCCTCATAACCAGATATTCCTGGCATATGAATATCCATCAAAACTAAATCAATTGTGTTATCTTGAGTGATAATTTCTATTGCTTCTTCTCCGCTCTCTGCAGACACTACATCTATTCCAAATTTAGATAATATCTTATTGGCTAAAATTCTATTTATTTCATTATCATCAACAACTAACACTTTAGCATTCATCATTATTTTTTGATTTTCTGAACTATTAACTTTCTCAATTGATAAGTCTTTAAAATTATTAAATCTTAGATCGAAGTAAAATATAGACCCTTTTCCTAACGTACTATTCAATTTTATTTCACCTCCAAATAGTTCTATCAACCTTTTTGTAATAGAAAGGCCTAAGCCAGTCCCACCGTATTTCCTAGTTGTATTTGATTCTGCTTGGGTAAACGATTCAAAAATATGATCAAACTTATCTTCAGGAATTCCAATTCCGGTATCAGAAATTTCAAAGTGGAGTGTAGTAAAATCTTCTTCTACTGATACAAGACATACCGAAATTTTCACGAAACCTTTTTCGGTAAATTTTATGGCGTTATTTAATAAATTGATTAAAATTTGATAAAGTCTGGTTTTATCTCCTCTAACCAAAGTAGGAAGTTCGGGGTCAATAAAATGCTTGATCTCAATCCCTTTTTCTTTTACCTTAAATGCTAAAGAATCCGAAATATCTCTAACCAAGTCTCCAATATTTAATCTTTTCCTCTCCAATTCAACTTTACCTACCTCAATCTTGGTAAAATCCAAAATATCATTGATTAGGTTTAACAAGTTATCAGATGAAAATTTTAGCAGATTCAAGCTCTGTTCTTGATGCTCCAACTTCTCTTCTTCTAATAGAATATTGGTTAGCCCAATTACCCCATTTAAAGGTGTTCTAATTTCATGACTCATGACAGATAGGAACATTTCCTTTGCTTTACTCAGTTGCAATGCTTGTTCTTTAGACTCAATTAATTGCTCTTCTACTTTTTTGCGTTCTGTAATGTCATTAATAATCTCAACTTCCCGTTCAATATTTCCATTATCATCATAAATTGGCGTATTAGAAACAGAAACCCAAACAGGTGTGTTGTCTTTTTTATACACTTTTAATTCTATATCATAAGGCACATGTCTCCTTGCATCTGCCCTAGCTTCATTTAGTTTTTTGACATCAGTTTCCGCACCTTTTACGATGTCTCCAATTCTTTTGCCTTCGAGTTCTTTAAAAGTATAACCAAATAATTTCTCTAATGCACTATTAACCCATTTAACCCTACCCGTTTTATCACTTATCGAGACACCGTTTTCTGTTTTACTAGCAACAAGAGATAATAACTCTAACCTTTCTTCGGCATTCTTTCTCTCCGTTATATCAATTACGATTTCAATTAAGCTTTCTATATCCCCCTTATTATCTAAAATAATGGTATTAAAAATGGAAAGCCATATAGGAACTCCATCTTTACGATAAGCCAATAATTCAACTGAAAAAGATTTTTTATTTTGGGTTTCTAGCCTAGCTTTTTCTATAATATCGACATTGCTATTTGCTCCAATAATAACGTCTCCTAATTTTTGAAATTCCAGATCATCAAGTTTAAACCCTGTAATTTTTGTAAAAGCATTATTAATCCAAATCACATTGCTATTTGGATCAGAAATAACTACCCCATTATTTATTTTACTGGCAACTGTAGATAATTGATGAAGCTGTTGTCTAGACTCTTTTTCTTTAGTAATATCCCTACCTGTAACAAACCAAACCCTGTTTTTAGTAATTGCGTTCCAACTAATCCATTTTGTTGAATTATCTTTTGTAATAATTCTGGTTTCAATATTTAATTTTTTGATTTTTTTCTTGAGATTGGAAGTTGCTAATTTTACAACAGCTTTTCTATCTTCAAGAATGATGAAGTTGGAAATATTCGACCCTTTAAATTCTTCTTCTGTATATCCAAAAATATCTTCAACGGCATCATTTACAGTTTGTATTTCCTGATGCTCATTTAGCATAAGAATTAAATCAGGAGAAGAGTTAAAAAGGTTTTGAAATTCCTCATTCTTTTTTATGCTTTGAGTTTCCTCTATGCTCAACCTTCTAAGCTCTAAATTGCTTATAATTTGAGTAGTTAACTCCTTAAAAGCATCAATTTGATCTTGGTTTAGCTCTTTAGAATTTAAGCCCCCTACGCATAGTGTCCCTATTTTATGTCCATGTTTATCTATTAGAGGGTTACCTGCATAAAATAAAAAAGGAGGGGGCTCATTGGCAAACAACTTTTTCACTCTAATGTCTTTAGAAAGATCAGAAATCTGCAAGAAACTACTACTTTCTATCACTAGTTTACAAACAGTTTGTTCAAGTAGTAATTGTACTTGAGGTAAACCATGACTGAATCTAACTGATTCACAATTTTCATCAACAAAAGAAATATATGCAATTGGGCAGGAAGTGATAAATCGAGCCAATTTTAAAATTGGCTCAAATTCTTGATCTGACGATTTATCAAACAAATCGTAATCAGCCATTGCTTGAATAGCTTGTTGATGATTACTTTTTATTGATAATTCTTCGGATTGCATTTAAAATTAGGATCACTTATAAAGCGGATGCTTATCCATCAGCTCATTAACTTTTTTACGAATCTTTGCTAAATAAGATTCATTATCATGATTTTTAATCACCTCGTCAATAAAATCTACGATTTTTATCATGTGTTTTTCTTTCAAACCACGGGTTGTAATTGCTGCTGTTCCAACTCTAATGCCAGAGGTTACAAATGGAGACCTCTTATCAAAAGGAACCATATTTTTGTTTACAGTGATATCGGCTTTGCCTAACGCTTCTTCCGCTAATTTACCTGTAATATTTTTATTGCTTAAATCAATTAGCATTAAATGATTATCTGTTCCTCCAGATATTAGCTTATAATCTTTTGCAACCAATGCAGCAGCCATAGCTTGTGCATTTTTCTTAACCTGCACAATGTAATTCATATATTTATCGCTCAAGGCTTCACCAAAAGCGATGGCTTTAGCAGCAATAATATGTTCTAAAGGCCCGCCTTGAGTTCCAGGGAAAACTGCGCCATCTAAAAGTGCTGACATCATTTTAATCTCTCCTTTTGGTGTTTTTATCCCGAATGGGTTCTCGAAATCTTTACCCATCATAATTAAACCTCCACGTGGACCTCTTAATGTTTTATGAGTGGTAGTGGTTACGATATGGCAATGTGGAAGTGGGTCTTTTAACAAACCACGAGCAATTAGACCAGATGGATGAGAGATATCCGCTAAAACTAAAGCACCAATTTTATCAGCAACTGAACGAATAAATTCGTAATTCCAATCTCTAGAGTAAGCTGAGGCACCGCAAATAATTAATTTCGGCTTCTCTTTCAATGCCACCTCCTCTAATTTCTTATAGTCAATTAAACCTGTGGATTCTTCAACACCATAAAAAGATGGTTTGTAAATTTTCCCAGAGAAATTAACAGGTGAACCATGCGTTAAATGACCTCCATGTGACAGGTCGAATCCCAAAATTTTATCCCCTGGATTTAAAACAGCTAGAAATACTGCAGCGTTTGCTTGTGCACCGGAGTGTGGTTGTACATTTGCCCAAGCAGCATTAAATAGTTCTTTAACTCTCTCAATTGCTATATTTTCGATTTTATCCACTACTTCACAACCTCCGTAATACCTCTTTCCTGGTAAACCTTCGGCATATTTGTTGGTCAATACAGATCCTGCCGCTTCCATTACTTGTTCACTCACGAAGTTTTCTGATGCAATTAATTCAATACCGTTTTCTTGCCTTTGAAGTTCTTCTTCAATTAAATCGAAAATTATTTTATCTTTTTTCATCAATCTTAATAATATACTTAATTAATATTAACCTAAAAGTCACTATTAATCCTGAAACTTTTATTTTAGGCTAAAATATGGAATTTACGCCATTATTAGAACTTAAAAGTCATATGAATAAAATTAGCTTTGTTATTGTTGGGGTGGGCAATATAGGAGAGAAATATGCTCAACTTTTAAGAATTATGCCTATTGCTGATCTAGTAGCTGCCGTTGATATTGATTTTAGGAAACGTAAACTAATTCATAAATTAATTCCTTTTTTTACTTCGCTTGACAACTTTTTAAAATCACAAATTGAAGCTGATATTATCTGTATCTGTACACCAAATGGATTACATCCTGCACATACTATTAAATGCTTAAATGCAGGATATCATGTAATTTGTGAAAAGCCAGTTGCCTTGCATGCTGAGGACGTTCATAAAATGATGACTGCCGAAAAGATAGCAAGAAAGAAAGTTTTTGCTGTGATGCAAAATAGATATAGTCCTGTGGCTATTTGGTTAAAAAAACTAGTTGAAAGTAAGAAGCTTGGTGAAATCCGCTTTTTGCAAATTAATTGCTTTTGGAATAGAAATGAAAGTTATTACTCCGAATCTCCATGGCGAGCAACAAATAAAATTGGAGGAGGACCTTTGTACTCTCAGTTTAGCCATTTTATAGATTTAATGCTTTGGCTGTGTGGCGAAGTAAAAAATATCAGCAGTAATTTGTTTACTTTAAATCCTGATATTAAAACAGCATTTGATGATAGTGGAGTTATTAACTTTAATTTAAGTAACGGTGCTAAAGGGATGTTTAATTTTACCAATGCTGCTTATCAGATGAATATCGAAAGTAGTTTAACTATCATTGGTTCAAAAGGAAATGTTAAAGTTGGCGGGCAATATATGGAGAAGCTAGACTTCGTTAATCTAGAAAATAGTTTCGAAGTCCCAGTATTTGAGCAAATCACTCAAGCTAATAATTATACTTATTACAAAGGCTCAGCAGATAAGCATGATGTGTTTTTAGAGAAAGTAATTAATTGTTTGGTTAACAATTTAGAACCAGAAATAGGTTTACCTGATGAACTTCAGGTAGTGGATTTTATTGAGCAGGCGTTGGCTTCTGTAGAATCCAAAAATTATTAAACCCTAACCCGATTTGTATTTCTAAAAGTTGCTGCTGCAATAGTTCCAAAATAGCTAAAAAGTTATACACAAACTGCACTTTATCTTTCGAAAGATCTTTTAAATTTTGAAAATCGAGTTGTTTATTTATTAATAACAAGCTTGAAATCTTAGCTTTTTGCTCTTCAATGCTATAAGGATACTGATCAATTCTATGCTTTACTTCTTCAGCCTTCACTAAATAATTACCCCATACCTTTTGATAGGTTTTCAAAAGTTTATATAAATTAAAGGAAGAGAAATCCTCCAGTAACTCAGAATCGATATTCTCTAAAAGCCTTTTAACATCCTCATTAATATTTCCGCGTCTTTCTTTAAAAAAACGCTCATCTTCTAGTAATTTAAATTCTTCAGTGATTTCTTTAAACCGCTTATATTCAATTAACCTTTGAACTAAATCCTTCTTCAAATCAATTTCTTGGCCATCTTCATCGAGCTCTGGTCTAGGTAAAAGCATTTTTGCTTTAATGCGCATCAAAGTAGCTGCTACAAAAATAAATTCACTTGCTAATTCTATATTCAAAGTATTTAACTGATGAATATAATGAAGAAAGTCATCTGTGATTTTAGCAATTGGAATATTTTGAATGTCTAACTCATCCTTTTCTATAAAGAAAAGTAACAAATCAAACGGACCTTCAAAAACGGGTAACTTTATAGAAAAATCTTCTACTTCAATCATTAAAATTTATTAAAATTTGGGTTTTCCGATAGTTATCGGAATAACACGCTGTTCTCTAATACTGCATTAGATATTAGCCAAAAAGCTGCTATCTCGGTCCGTTTTGTTCAGGTGTACGTTGATATCTTTAACGCAAAACCCTATCTAAGATTTCTGAATGTCTTCTAATGTGAGCGGAATCAATTTTTTAGTTTTAAACCAAGTCACTCCAGAAACTACTAAAGTCATACATCCACCAAAAACAACAGCTGGAACAGTTCTCATCAATTTAGCCGTTAAACCAGATTCGAATTGTCCTATCTCATTAGATGAACCTATAAACATCGAGTTTACCGCCGAAACCCTTCCCCGCATATCATCTGGTGTTAACAACTGCAAAATAGTAGATCGAATAATTACGCTCACACTATCGAAAGCTCCTTCTAAAAATAAAAAGAATAAGGTTAAATAAAAATTACGTGATAAACCATAACAAATAATGGAGATACCGAAACCCGTAACTGCAAATAAGAGGTTTCTCCATGGTTTTCCCATCGGCGAGAAGCGAGTCATCAATAACATCGTAATTACGGCTCCTGCGGCCGGCATTGCTCTCATAATACCAAATTCAGTTGCGCCAACATGTAAAATTTCAGTTGCTATTACTGGGATTAAAGCAACCGCACCACCAAAAAAAACAGAAAATAAATCCAAGCTAAGAGCGCCTACCAGCATTTTAGTTTTAAAAACGAATTTCAAACCTTCTGACACGCTTTTTAGCATACTACCTGTTTTAACAAATGTTGATGGTCTGCTTTTTAAAAAGAAAGTACCAACAAAAGAAATAGTGATACAAATCAGTACAACAATAAAGGTTTGGTGAATTCCTGAAAAACCATACAATAAACCTCCTAAAGCTGGACCTGCAATTGAAGCAGTTTGCCACGCTGAACTATTCCATGTAGATGAATTTGGATAATGCTCTCTGGGTATAATCATCGCCATCATTGAAAAAGCTGTTGGCGCATAAAAACCTCTGGCAATTCCATTTACGAAAATCATACAATAAATAATTGTGATTAATAAAGATTGACTAAGGCTTAAGGTGACGTTTGGCAAAGTAACCACAAACATTACTGTTGAAGACAGCAAAATTAATCCAACTACTTTGTTCAATAAAGTTTTCTTATTTGATTTATCGGCAATATAACCCCCATAAAGAGCAATTCCAATAGCTGGAACGGCTTCTGCTAAGCCAATTAAACCTAAAGACAAGGGATCCTTGGTTAGGCTATAAACATACCAACCTAGAATTACACCTTGTATTTGGTAGCCAATTGTTAAAAAAAACCGCATCACCAGAAAAGACCTAAATTCAGGAAATCTTAATGCGATATATGGATCTTTTCTAAGATCCGAATTTTGCTGCTCCAAAAAGTAAGATTATTTGATCCCGTGTTGATCTATTAAGTAAACCAAAGATGTCATTGCTGCAGCGCCTAATTCTAGCTCTCTTTTATTCACATTCTCAAAAACATCGTTAGGTGTATGATGAATATCAAAATAACGTTGCGAATCGGCTCTGTAGCCAATCAAAACTGCGTCTTTAAATATTGATAAGGGTTCAATGTCACTTCCACTCCCTCCAGCATCTAAATGATCTGCAAGGTAAGGTCTCAATAAACCACTCCAGTTTTCATTAATCTCTTTTAAATCTTTTTTAGAAATATCCTGAAAAGTAAAACCTCTAGGTGTGAAACCACCACCGTCAGATTCTATAGCCGCAATATGTTTCTCTCCGTTTTTCATAGCCAATTCAGCATATTTATCACCTCCTCTACCACCGTTCTCTTCATTCATAAACATTACCGCTCTTATAGAATGTTTTGGCTTCATGCCTAATGCCTTATAAACTCTTAAAACTTCCATTGCTTGCATCACTCCTGTTCCATCATCATGAGCACCTTCGGCTAAGTCCCATGAATCTAGATGACCACCTACCGTAATCACTTCATTTGGAAATTCAGAGCCTGTCATTTCACCTACAACATTATAAGATTTAGCATCAGGAAGCAATTGACAATTTTGCTTAAAATAGAATTGTATGGTAGGCAATTTTTTCAATCTCAATAATGTACTTAACTGATTGGCAGCTTTTGTAGAAATTGCCGCACATGGAATTTGTTTAGCTCCATCAGGGAAAACAGTTGTTCCTGTATGTGGGTAATTATCTAAACTTTCTGTTAGTGATCTTACAATTACGCCCACGGCTCCATATTTTGCTGCTGCCGCTGGTCCAGCAAATCTTTGATCGCCTGCTGTTCCATATGCTCTTCCAGTTTCAATAAAACGAGGATCAAAAGGACGATTAAAGAAAACTATTTTTCCTTTGATTACACTTTCACCCAGTTTAGCTAATTCATCTAAATCTCTTAATTCAATGACTTGAGCTTTTAATCCTTCCTTTGGTGTTGCCGGTGACATTCCTAATGCACAAATTGGCACATTAATCTCGGTCTTTCCGTTAATGATTTTTCCAATCTCTTTCTCTCCCCTTACCCAATGAGGAACCATACACTCTTGCAAATAAACTTTATCAAAACCATATTTATCCATTAAACTTTTTGTCCATTCAACAGATTTTTGTGCATTTGCAGAACCACTTAAGCGAGGGCCTATTTGTTTACAGAGGTATCGCAAATTTTCATAAGACTCTCCATTAACAAGAGCTTCATCATAGATTTTTCTTAAAACCAATGAATCCTGAGCATGAACGCTCAACGCAAATAAAAAAAGTACTGCAATAAAAAGTTTGATAGCTTTCATTTTGTAAAGTTTAAATCAAAAAAAGATTAATAGTCAATATTATGATATTTTATTTAATGTTATGCCATTTTCTGCTTTTGTAACAAAGCTTTTTAATATTTTATTTTCAGGTTTGTTTAAATCAGGATCAGTTTCAAAAATTTCTATGACACTTTTTCTAGCTTCTTGCAATATTTTTTGATCCTGAGCTAAATCAGCTAGCTTTAAATCCATTAAGCCACTTTGTTGCTTTCCTTCTATATTGCCAGGACCACGTAGTTGTAAATCAATTTCAGCTATCTCAAAACCATCGTTAGTTTGAACCATGGTGTCTAACCTAATTCTACCTTCACGACTCAATTTATGCTCCGACATTAAAATACAATAGGATTGTTCTGCACCTCTACCTACTCTTCCCCTTAACTGATGTAGTTGAGATAAGCCAAAACGTTCTGAATTTTCGATAATCATGACAGAAGCATTTGGAACATTCACACCCACTTCAATCACAGTAGTAGCTACCATAATTTGAGTCTCTCCTTTTACAAAACGCTGCATCTCGAACTCCTTGTCTGCAGGTTTTAATTGGCCGTGTACAATGCTAATTCTATAATTTGGTAAAGGAAATTCTCTGCTCATGGTGTCCACGCCATCCATCAAATTTTTAAGATCGAGCTTTGAACTTTCTTGTATTAAAGGATAAACTACATAAACTTGCCTCCCCTTCGCGATTTCTTGTTTCATCAACCCAAACATCCGCAATCGATGATTTTCAAACATGTGGATAGTTTTGATGGGCTTTCTGCCAGCCGGCAATTCATCTATCACCGAAACATCTAAATCGCCATACAAAGTCATTGCAAGGGTTCGCGGAATTGGCGTTGCGGTCATCACTAAAATATGCGGTGGAACATTATTCTTACGCCAAAGCTTTGCTCTTTGTTCTACGCCAAAACGATGTTGTTCATCTATAACTGCCAATCCTAAATTCTTAAAAATCACAGGATCTTCAATCAGAGCGTGAGTTCCTATCAAAATAGAAAGTTTACCAGATTCTAATGATTCTGCAATTAATTTTCGTTCCTTTTTCTTTGTGGAACCCGTTAATAGTTTGATAGATACAAAATCATCTTTTAAAAGTGCATGCAGAGAGTGATAATGTTGTGTAGCCAATATCTCTGTTGGGGCCATCAAGCAAGTCTGAAAACCATTATCAATCGCTAAAAGCATCGTCATTAAAGCAACTACCGTTTTCCCAGAACCAACATCCCCCTGTACTAATCGATTCATTTGAGCCCCTCTTTGCGTATCAAGTCGAATCTCTTTAATTACTCTCTTTTGAGCATTTGTAAGCTGAAATGGAAGAAGATTTTCATAAAAGAAAGTGAATTTCTCACCCACACTTTCAAATATATTTCCTTTGAATTTTTGACTTCTTAAAAGTTTAGATCTCAACATCCTAAACTGAATAAAGAAAAGTTCTTCGAACTTTATAGTATTCTGAGTAATTTTTAAAACCTGAGTATCCTTAGGAAAATGAATATTTAATAGCGCAATGTTTCTTTTATAAAGCTTATATTTTTTGATTAAATATTCAGGAAGTTCTTCTTCAATATCATTGAAAACAATATCTATCAAATTTGCCATTATTCGTTGAATCCCTTTAGAGTCTAAACTAAATTGTTTCAATTTTTCTGTTGAGGAATACACTGGCTGAAGCGAAAGATTTCCTTTATTCTGATTTTCTTTTTTGAAAAACTCAATTTCCGGATGAGCCATTTGAGGCTTTCCATTAAAATAGCTTACTTTTCCGAAAATAATATAAACCTGATTGAGCTTTAAAGTTTTCTGAATCCAATTTACACCTTGAAACCAAACCAACTCGATCTCTCCAGTATCATCTACTGCTTCAGCAACTAATCTTCTGGTTCCTTTTTCTCCGATGGTCTCAAATGATTTTAATCGAACTAAGATTTGAATGTATGGTAAGTTAGGATTGGCGTCTTTAACTTTATAGAATTGTGTTCTATCTATATAACGGAATGGATAATAATGAAGTAAATCTCCGTAAGTGAAAATGGAAATTTCTTTTTTAAGGATTTCAGCCCTTTGCGGACCAACTCCTTTTAAGTATTCAATAGGGGTTTTAAAAATTTGCTCATTCAAAATTAAGCTGCAATATCTATTTCCTTTTTCAACTTGTCACCTAATTTAAAGTACGATTTGCTTAATATTTTCCAATTAAAAATAATAACAGCTAGAATTAATAAACTGTAAGCGACAATCTGTTTAAAAACTATGGGTTCATGAAAGTAAAAAAAAGCGACTGTAAATGCAACTATTGGATTCACATAAAGCATGATACCTACGGTAGATGAAGGAAGGTGACCAACTGCATATAAACTCAACAAAAGAGGAATTAAGGTGAATAAAATCCCAACTAAAATGATAACCAGCCAAAAAGATAAATCTGTAGGTATATTTTGTGGATGGAAGAAAAATAATGGGCTGACTAAGATTAAACCTATTAATAGTTGAAAGCCCAGCATATTTAATCTATCAAAATTCTTTAAAATTCGCTGAATAAGAACAAAAGTAGCATAAAATAAAGCAATCAAACCTGACCATATTACGCTACCCAGAAAACCACTTGCTAATAAGATTATTGAAATTGCAGCTAATCCTAATGCGAAAAACTTGAGTTTACTTAACTCTTCTTTTAATAATACAAAACCTCCTAAAGCAGTAATTAAAGGACAAATCATATAAGCAAAAGCTGCTGATTTTATATTTATGTTATTTACAACATATATAAAAGCAAACCAGTTTAGTGTAATCCCAATAGCTGATAAAATTAAAAGTAACCAAAATTTCATCTTTGGCATATCCCTATTTAATTTAACATTTTTTAGATCTTGTTTTAATTGTTTTCTCTTAAATATGGAGATAGATAACCATGTAATAAAACATGCAATCACAATTCTATAACACAATATTAAATCTGTAGGATATTTTTGAAGGAACCTAAAAGCTATCGAAACAAACCCCCAAATAACATTTGCAGAAAGTGCAGCAACTAATCCTTTACTTTTATTAGTCATTAAATAATTGCGGTAACGGAAATTTCGACATTCACATTTTTCGGTAATGTCTTCACCGCTATTGTTTCTCTGGCTGGATAATCTCCATCGAAATATTTACCATAAGTTTCATTTACTTTTACGAAATAATCCATATCACTTAAAAAGATAGACGTTTTAACCACATTGGTGAAACTCATTTCAGCAGCTTCTAAAACTGCTTTAATGTTTTTCATAACTTGATGGGTTTCATCTTCAATTGATTTATCAACAATTTCTCCTGTTTTTGGATCAATCGCAATTTGTCCAGAAGCATATAGAATTCCATTAATCAAAATTGCTTGACTGTACGGGCCAATTGGCATTGGTGCATCAACCGTTTGTATTATTTTTTTCATATATACGCTACTTTTTTAATATTAAAACATCTATAAGCTTCCAAATAACCCCCAAAACAAATACAATTATTGCGATGCGATTAATCATATGCATTGCTCTTAAGTTAAAGTTGTCTGGTCTATTTGGGTCTTTTTTTCTGAAAAAATACATTTTAGTCAAATTTAGAAATAAAAAAAGGGAGTTCAAATTGAACTCCCTTTTTAAATAACATTTGTTTTTGATTATTGTTGTCTGAATTCAACACGACGATTAGCTATACGTCCTTCTTCTGTTGCATTAGATGCAATTGGACGAGTCTCACCGTAACCTTTTGTAGCAATTTTCTTAGCATCAACACCAGAATTTACTAAGTAAGTCTTAACTGCATTTGCTCTATCAATAGATAATTGCATGTTATAAGCATCAGTACCTTCTGCAGAAGCATGACCATCTAATTGTAACATTGAACTTGGATTAGCTCTCATCATTGAAGAAACTTTATCCAAAGTTGGGTAAGAAGAAGTTCTTAATACTGAAGAGTTAAACTCAAACTGAATATTGTTTATACCTGTAATAGTAGAAGCAGCCATTTCTGGACAACCGTTTAATGCAGCAGTTCCTTTTTCAGTAGGACATTTATCTTTCCAATCTGGAATACCATCACCATCAGTGTCTAATTCACAGCCTGCACCATCAACTTTAGCTCCTGCTGGAGTATTAGGACATTTGTCTAAATGATCAGCAACACCATCACCGTCAGAATCTTTTTTCAAATCTTCAACTGACTGTTCTAAATTAGATACACGACCTTTTAAAGCTTCTACTTCTTGACGTAAAGTTGGGTCTTTCAACTCATCATACATCATAGCTACTGGATTAACCCAGTTTAAATCAGGCTTAGCAGCAGAACCTAAAGAGAATTCTAAACCAGCGTGAGTATAAGAAAATTTATCGTTTGCTCTATTATCTGCAGTGTACAATCCATCAAAATTATCTGCATCGATAAATTTCATAGTGTATCCCAAGTCTAAGGCTACTCGGTCTGCTAATTTAAATTTAATTCCCATTCCTACAGGAATATAGCCTTGTTTTACATAAGTTTCATTCAAACTAGAACCCGCTTTACCTTTAAAGTCATAAACAACTTGATTGTTTTTGTATGACTTAAATCCTTTAGGAGCATAACCCATCAAACCATAACCAGCAGTTAAATAAAAATTAATTTTATTTTCTCTCCTAATAAAATCAATAGTTGCTACATTAACAACACCTGATAAACTTAAGTCGTAACCTACTTTAGTTTCGTACGAAGTAACCGAAACAGGAATTGGAGAACCACCACCATTAACGCCAGTAGAAAGCAATCCGTTTTTGTTGTAACCTTGAACTTTACCCATTTGGAAATCACCTTGAAGACCAAAAGAATGAGCTAATTGCTTTCTTAAGTTAATGCCATAGTACGGCTTGAAAGTATAATCACCTAATTTTAATCCTTTGTTAAAGTCATTTGCTCCGCCAGTAATTACTGCTGGAACTGTAAAACCAGCGTTGATACCAACTGTCCAGGTTCTGTACTGCGCTCTTCCGCCAAAAACTTTGGCAGAACTTGTAGTAGCGCTTGGCATATCTTGTGCATTTGCCGCTAAAGCAAAAGCAGTCGCTAGCGTAAAAGCTACTGTCTTTTTTAATGTAGAATAATTCATCATTTTCTTTTTTAAGGTTAACAATTTTTAATTGTGTTTTTTTTTGTAAAATTAACTATAAGTTTGACATCTACAAACATTTCAAAATCTGTTCCAAACTTTAATTAAGACAAAAATAGCTATAAAAGGTTTATTATTTTATATAATTTAACAAATAAAATGAAATATCAGATTACAGAACAGCACCTTTTCGTTGAAAACCGAGAAAATTTTTCATCTAAAATGGAAAAAAATGGGATTTTAATTCTTAATTCTAATGATGAATACCCTAGGAGTGGCGATCAAATATATAATTTTAAACAAAATCCTGACTTATTTTATCTGTCAGGAATTGATCAGGAACAATCAATTTTGATATTATTCCCCGATTGTCCTAATCCTTTATACAAAGAAGTCCTTTTTTTAAGACAGACTAGCCCACACATTGTTATTTGGGAAGGACATAAATATACAATTGATGAAGCAAGAGCAATTTCGGGAATTCAAACGATTTTTTGGATTGATGAATTTTGGAATATATTAACTTCTATTATTCATTATGCTGATCATGTTTATCTAAACACCAATGAAAATGACAGATACGTTCATACAGTACCATATAAAGATTATCGCTTTATAGACGAAATAAAAAATAAATACCCATTGCACCAATATAAAAGAGCAGCTACAATTTTTAGAGAATTAAGGCCTATCAAATCATCCACTGAGATTACTTATATACAAAAGGCTTGCGATGTTACAGAACTTGCTTTTAGAAAAGTTTTAAGTTTTGTAAAACCTGGAGTCTATGAATATGAAATAGAGGCCGAAATAATTCATGAGTTTATTAAAAATCAGTCGACAGGTCATGCATATTCTCCAATAATTGCATCTGGAAAAAACGCTTGTATTTTACACTATAATGACAATAAAGAAATTTGCAAGGATGGTGATGTTATTTTATTTGATTTTGGAGCAGAATTTGGAAATTATAATGCTGATTTGAGCAGGAGCATTCCTGTAGGTGGTAAATTTTCGAAAAGGCAAAAAGATGTTTATAATTCTGTTCATTACGTAATGAAGGAAGCTACAAAAATGCTGATATCTGGAACCAATTGGAATCAATACCATGAGGAAGTAGGTAAAATTATGACCCATGAATTGATTAAGCTTAATTTATTGGATAAACACGATGTTGAAAAACAAGATCCTAAAATGCCTGCATATAAAAAGTACTTTATGCATGGCACTTCACATCATTTAGGCATCGATGTGCATGATTTTGCAAGTAGATATGACCTTTTTGCAGAAGGTAATGTTCTCACATGTGAACCAGGAATTTATATCCTAGAAGAAGGTCTGGGAATCAGACTTGAGAATGATATTTTAATCACTAAAGATGGCCCGAAAGATTTAATGGCAAATATTCCAATTGATGCAGACGAGATTGAAGAGCTTATGAATTCTTAAATTGCTCGATAAACTGATATAAATTAAAAGGCTGCTTTAAAGCTTCGGTTATTTCTAATCGAAGCTTTTCCTTTTTTAAATCTTTCATTCTGTGGTTTTGAATCAATTGCCAAGCTTTTTCAGTTAAAAGGTAAGCTCTTTTTTCATTCTTTATCTTACTAGATTTACTAATTTCACTAATGATCTCCTCTACGCCAGTGGATTGACTTGCAATGGCTTTTAAAATTGGCACATTTTTGCCTCCATGAGTCATCATTTTTAAATGATTAGAAAAAGCATCTGCCCCTTCTCTATCAGCCTTATTAACCACGAAAACATCTGCAACCTCCATTAAACCAGATTTAATGCTCTGTATATCATCGCCAGCCTCAGGAACTAAGACTACAATCGTTAAGTCTGCCAAACCAGCAATCTCAATTTCCGATTGTCCAACACCAACAGTTTCTACAAAAATATAAGCGAAATCAGCAGCTTTTAAAACATCGCACATTTCTATCGTTTTGACTGATAAACCACCTAAAGATCCTCTTGTAGCAATTGATCTGATAAAGACATTTCCATTATTAAACTGATCTGTCATTCTAATTCGATCCCCCAATAATGAGCCTAAGTTGAAAGGAGAAGTTGGATCAACTGCTAAAACAGCAATTTTAAAATTTTGAGCTAATTGATTGATAATAGCATTCAATAATGTGCTTTTCCCAGCACCAGGAGGGCCAGTAATTCCAATTACTGGAGTTTGTTTAATCTCTATTCCTTTTAAAATAACTTCTGATCCATCGCTTTCGTTTTCTATCAACGATAAAACTCGGGCAATTGCTTTAAAATTTCCGGATTTAAGTCCCTTTATTAATTGCTGTATTTTGTCGGCCATTAAATTAACTTTGAAAACAAATTAACTACTTATTGCTGTCATTGACTAATATTTGGAGAAAAAGCATCTCGATAATTCAACATTATGGATTTGATACTGCTTGTTATTTATTGGTTTTAGGCTTGTTATTTTCAAGGGCAATCCTTTCAATATCTAGTTGTTTATTACTTTTCACAGCTATAATATCCTACGATAATAAAATATTGCCCAAGTTCAAGCTTTACTTTTTAGTGTTTCCGTTAATTTATTTTTTCTATTTAACTAGCTTTTGGAATACCGAAGATGATGCTTATTACTTTAGAATTATATTTAAAAACTTATCCTTACTTATTATACCAATATCGTTTTGGCTTAATCCAAGAATTAACAGTAAGAAAAACATCATCAATTTATTTTTTTACGGAAGTTTATTGATCTTAATTATTACATCTTTTGAAGTTTTAATTAATTATAATACTTCAATAGAAGCATTAAAAAACAGTAAAAATACGCTCACTATCTTCACTAATTTTTATGCTGAATTCTCCATATTGTGTGCAATTTCTTTCATTCTTTTTTTTGATCAGACAATCAAAGAAAAAAAATCGGCCCATAAAAAGCTTACTTTCATCTTTCTCACCATATTTTTAGTACTAATCCATATTATCGCTTTAAGATTTTCCTTATTAATAATCTATTTATTCCTTTTGACTTATTTAGTTTCTTACTTTGTTAATCGAAAACAAGTTACATCAATGACTTTAATGATTTTATCTATCATTTTAATTCCCATTTTTTCTTACAAATTTATTGAATCTTTTAAAGCAAAAGTTGACAATACTTTTCAAGATATTGAAGTCATCATCCACAATAAAAACCCTAACGATTTTTCTATAAGTCAAAGAGAAGTGGCGATAAAATGTTCAATTGCTGCTATAAATAAAAATATTTGGCTTGGGGTTTCTCCTGCTGACGCAGAAAATACGATGAAAGTGGAGTATGCTAAAGGATCTTACCTGTTGACTCCAGAAAATCGAATTTTTATCCACAACCAATTCTTTTTATTTGCACTATCTTTCGGCCTACCAATTACATTAATAATAATTGGTTTATTATTCTATTTCTCGTTTACTTTAGTTAAAGGAAATCAAATTTTAATCTATATAATTCCAGCTTTCTTTATTTATTGGATGATTGAAAATGGTTTAGAAAAACAAATTAGCGCAACGGCTTTTTTATTTTTTGTATTTCTTTTGTGTCAAAATTCTAATAGAAATAAAAAAAATATCATATCTTAAATTATGGCAATCCCCAAAGTAATTTATCAGACATTTAAGAGTAAGGAATTACCCCTTATCACCAAATGGCACATTAAAAAGTTTTTAAAAAATAATCCCGAATACATTTATGAATTTTATGATGACCTAAGAATTGAAGAATTTTTTGAATCAAATTATGATAGCGAATGGCTTAAAGCTTATCAAAAATTGAATATTGGCGCAGCTAAGGCCGATTTTTTTCGATATGCTATACTTTACAAAAAAGGAGGTGTTTACTTAGATATTGACAGTGGCATAAAAGGTAAGCTAAGTGCTTTTATAAAACCAGATGACAAAGCCATTATTAGTATGGAAAGAAATGATGGCGTCTATATTCAATGGGCTTTGATATTTGAAGCTGGTCATCCTTTTTTAAAAGAAACTTTAGAATTAGTTAAAAGTAATATTGATCAAAATCTTTATCCTCATGATGTCCACGGCATGACAGGACCAACAGCCTACACCAAGGCAATTAATAATTGTTTGGGGAAAACTAAAGATGTTTCATACAGAATATTAGGGATTGATTATGAAGGCCATTTACAATTTAAATATAAATTAGGAAAGTTTTTTCTTTACAAAAAAGGAGACCACTGGAAGAAGCAACAATTGATAAAACCAGTTTTAAAAAATATCGATCAATGAAAATTGCAGGATTTACCTTCATCAGAAATGCTATTATTAATGATTATGCAATTGTAGAAGCTATTACTTCTATTCTACCAATCTGTGATGAATTTGTGGTTGCAGTTGGCGATAGTGAAGATGAGACTAGAAAACTGATAGAAAACATAAACTCTTCGAAAATAAAAATCATTGACACAGTTTGGGACATGAGCCTTCGTGAAGGTGGCAAAACTTTCGCTGCAGAAACTGATAAGGCTTTTGATGCGATTTCAAAAGATATGGATTGGGCCTTTTATATTCAAGGTGATGAATGCGTTCATGAAAAATATCTTCCACTCATTAAAAAAGAAATGGCAGACAATCTCCATAATTCTAAAATTGAAGGGATGCTTTTTAAATACGTTCATTTCTATGGCTCTTATGATTATTACGGCGAATCTAGGCGATGGTATCGAAGAGAAATTAGAGCGATTAAAAGAAATTTGAATGTACAGTCTTACAGGGATGCACAAGGTTTTAGAATTGATGACCGAAAAATAAATGTTAAATTAATTGACGCTTATATTTATCATTTCGGCTGGGTAAAACCACCCGCTGGTTTGGTAAATAAAGTGAATAATTTCAATACTTTTTATCACGATGATAGTTGGTTGCAAGAAAATAAAATCAGCACAGAAGAGTTTGATTATGGTAATGCTGATAGACTATTAAAGTTTGAAGGTACGCTCCCCAAAGGTTATCAAAGCAGAAAAGAAAAAATGAATTGGACTTTTTCCTTTGACCCAACAAAATCATCTAAAAAATTAAACTTTAGAAGAAGATTTCTTGCTTGGGTCGAAGATAAATTTGGAGTGCGGTTATTTGAATATAAAAACTATAAGAAGATAAACTAAGTTAGAACTTGATTTTCAAATGTTATTTTTGAGAATCAAACCCTTATTTAATTATACATTAAACAAAGCTCAAGCAATATGTTAAACTATATAAAAAACTCTTTAGCTAGAAAAAAAGCCAGGAGAGTTACTCAGGAATATCCACCAAAAGTTGAAACTTTTGACATTGGAAAATATGGTAAAATAGAATTTGCTAATTGGTCTAACCCGCTCGTTACTCAGATAAAGATAGATTCCGAAATGATCGAATTCTTTAACCAATTCATTAAAGAAGGAGATTTAGCTATTGATATTGGAGCAAATATTGGCGATACAACGGTTCCTATGGCTGTTTGTTCTGGCAAAACGGGTTTAACAGTAGGATTTGATCCAAATCCCATGGTTTTAAAAATTTTGGAGAAAAACGCATCGCTTAATAGTGATAAATATAAATTGGAATTTCAGCCTTATGCTATTTCTACAATGGAAGAAGAATTTTTCTTTATTTCTTCTGAGGCTTCATTTGCGAATGGCGCAATTTCTAAAGACAAAAATAGCACTCACGGAAATTTTGTGTTACCCAATAAAATCAAAGGCGTTCATCTGAAGACATTTTTAGAAACAAAATACCAAAATTGGATCAACAAATTATCTTTTATTAAAATAGATACAGAAGGGTACGACAAAGAAATCATCAAGTCTATCACCGATTTAATTTTGGACTATAAGCCTGTAATTATAGCCGAAAGTTTTGTTGGCGTAACAGATGAGGCTAAAATTGAGCTTTATAACGTAATTGCGAAAAATGGATATGATATATTTTACTTCGAAGATTTTAACATTAATGCAAAGGTAAGAAAACTAAATAAAAACTCGGACATGTTGAGTTTCAAAAAAACCATTAATATTTACGCAACACCTATAAAGTAAATCCAAATAAAACTTAGTTTTGTATTGTTAAATATAAAGAATAAATAACTGTTATTCATTTATTTAGCTATTCTATATCAGCATTAAATTAATTAATGAAAATCTATTTCAGATTACTTTCTTTCGCAAAACCTATTGGTAAATTTGCTTTCCCATACTTCATATTTACGTTGTTGTATGCCTTATTTAATACCCTAGTTTTTTCGTTATTGATGCCTGTGTTGAATGTTTTATTCAAACAGCAACCTGGAAATAGAGCTGAATCACCTTTACATTCCCCTTCATTTGATTGGTCTTTTCAATATTTTTCAGATCTTTTCAACTATCATTTCAATACATATATTCACGAAAATGGACAAAAAGGTGCCTTAATTTTTGTTGCCATATCATTAGTGATCTGTGTATTATTAAGTAATGTTTTTAGATATCTTTCTCAAAGGATTATGGAGAATTTGAGGATTTATACGCTTCAAAACCTTAGAAAAACAGTGTTTGAATCTGTTACTCAACTGCACTTACACTTTTTTAATAGTGAACGTAAAGGAGACATTATTGCTAAAATTACTTCAGATGTACAGGTTGTTCAATTCTCAGTAACCAATACCTTACAAGTTATTATAAGAGAACCGTTATTGATTATCGGCTACATGTATCTTCTATTTACGATATCTGCCCAACTTACTTTATTTACACTTTTATTACTTCCTGTATCTGGTTTGGTAATCGGTAGAATTGTGAAAAGCCTGAGAGCCCAAGCGACCGAGGCTCAAAGTTCTTTCGGAGTGATGGTAAGTCAGGTTGATGAAGCCATTAGTGGGATGCGTATTGTTAAAGCTTTCAACGCTCTTCCTTACATACATCACAAATTCAATTCTGAAAACGATAAATATTCTAATATCAATAAATCTATTGCCAAAAGACAACAGATGGCCTCTCCAGTTTCTGAATTTTTGGGAGTGCTCACCCTTTCGGGAATTCTTATTTATGGCGGCTCTTTAGTTTTCGAAAATCACTCTAGCATTACTGCAGCTGGCTTTATCACCTACATTGCAGCCTTTTCCCAGTTATTACGCCCCGCAAAAGCCATTTCAGATTCATTTAGTAATATAAACCAAGGTTTGGCCGCAGGAGAACGCGTACTAGATTTGATTGACACAAAGCCTTCTATACTGGATATTAAAAATGCTGAATTAATTACCGATTTCAAAATCAACCTTGTTTTTAACCATGTTGATTTCTCTTATGGAGAAAAGACAATTTTACGGAATATTAATCTAACTATCCCAAAAGGAAAAACTGTCGCTTTAGTAGGTCCATCTGGTGGCGGAAAATCCACCTTGTTAGATTTAATACCCCGTTTCTCAGATCCAATGGCTGGAGAAATTTTTATAGATGGCAAAGATATTAAAGCTCTTAGCCAGGATTCTTTAAGGAATTTAATGGGTGTGGTAAACCAAGAATCCATACTTTTTAACGACTCTATTTATAATAATATTGTTTTTGGTCGCGAGGGTTTTACGCAACAACAAGTGGAAGAGGCTGCGAAAATTGCAAATGCTCATGATTTCATTTTGAAAACAGATGAAGGTTATGAAACTAATATCGGAGATAGAGGCATTAAACTTTCAGGCGGACAAAAACAACGTATTTGTATTGCCAGAGCTGTTTTAGGAAATCCTCCAATCATGTTATTAGATGAGGCAACTTCTGCTTTAGATACTGAATCAGAAAAATTAGTGCAAGAAGCTTTGGATCATTTGATGCAGAATAGAACTACAGTGGTAATTGCCCATCGTTTAAGCACCATCCAAAATGCAGATTTAATTGTGGTAATTGAAGCTGGTGAAATCATTGAACAAGGTTCTCATAGCGAGTTGATACAACATAATGGTTTGTACAAAAAACTCATCAGCATGCAAACTTTCGAATCTTAAAATCTTTTATTGGGCGTGTCCCTTTGGGTCGGGCTTTACATTTATACTACACAGGCATTAGCCACTGGCCGGTATCCATTTCAATCCCTCACGCGTTAACGATGGTAGCGGCAGCTCCCGATTTTTCATCGGGACTATAGCGGATAGCGTGTTAAAACGCCCAAGAAAGTAATCAAAATATTCTTCAACAAAAAAGCCACTCTGAAATAGAATGGCTTAAAATTTATATTGCTGTTGAGATTTTACAACTTACGTTTTACTTCAACTTGTTCGTAAGCTTCAACAATGTCTCCAACTTGGATATCGTTGTAACCTTTGATATTCAATCCACACTCGTAACCTCTATTCACTTCTTTCACATCGTCTTTGAAACGTTTTAACGATTCTAATTCGCCTGTATAAACCACCACACCTTCACGTATAATTCTAATTTTATTGTTTCTATGAATAGTTCCATCTAACACCATACAACCTGCAATGGTACCCACCTTGGTGATTTTGAAAGTTTCTCTGATTTCAACGTTGGCAATAATTTTCTCTTCGAACTCTGGTGCCAACATACCTTCCATCGCCGCTTTAATTTCGTCGATAGCTTTGTAGATAATAGAATATAATCTTACATCAATTTCTTCTGCCTCTGCTAATTTACGAGCACCTGCTGATGGACGAACTTGGAAACCAATAATGATTGCATCTGAAGCAGTTGCTAATAATACATCGGATTCTGAAATAGGACCCACCGCTTTATGAACAATTTTAACCTGAATTTCTTCAGTAGATAATTTCTGTAGTGAATCTGATAATGCTTCCACAGAACCATCAACGTCACCTTTAATGATGATGTTCAACTCCTTAAAGTTACCAATCGCTAAACGACGACCGATTTCATCTAAAGTAATATGTTTCTGAGTTCTTAAACCTTGCTCGCGTTGTAGTTGCAAACGCTTGTTTGCGATTTCACGAGCTTCTGGCTCACTTTCCACGCCATTGAATCTATCTCCAGCTTGTGGCGCTCCTTGGAAGCCTAAGACTTGTACTGGTGCCGCTGGGCCAGCTTCTTCTACTCTATTTCCTCTTTCGTTATACAAAGCTTTCACTCTTCCGCTATAAGAACCAGCTAAAATTGGATCTCCAACTCTAAGTGTTCCTGCTTCTACCAAAACAGTTGCAACGTAACCTCTACCCTTATCTAATTGAGCTTCAATTACAGTTCCTACCGCTCTCTTATTTGGATTTGCTTTTAGCTCTAATAATTCAGCTTCTAATAATACTTTTTCTAATAATTTATCAATGTTCATCCCTGATTTAGCAGAAATTTCTTGAGTTTGGTATTTACCTCCCCATTCTTCTACTAAGATGTTCATTGCTGATAATTGCTCACGAATTTTATCAGGATTTGCACCTGGCTTATCCATTTTATTGAAAGCAAAAACCATGGGTAGATTTGCTGCTAAAGCGTGATTAATCGCTTCAGTAGTTTGTGGCATCACCGTATCATCCGCAGCAATTACAATAATTGCAACGTCAGTAACTTTAGCGCCACGAGCTCTCATCGCTGTAAATGCCTCGTGACCTGGAGTATCTAAGAAAGTAATACTTTTATCTTCATCAACAACCACTTCATAAGCACCAATGTGTTGCGTAATTCCACCCGCTTCACCAGCAATTACATTTGCTTTACGAACAAAATCTAATAAAGATGTTTTACCATGATCTACGTGACCCATTACCGTAACAATTGGTGAACGTGGAATTAAATCCCCTTCTATATCGTCTTGTTCCAGATTAATCTCTTCATCCTCTGCCCCAACGAATTGGATTTCATAACCAAATTCATCAGCAACAATTGTTAAAGTCTCCGCATCCAATCTTTGATTGATCGACACGAATAAACCTAAGCTCATGCAAGTTGCAATAACTTCGTTAACTGATACATCCATCATGGTCGCCAACTCATTTGCAGTAACAAACTCTGTTGTCTTCAACACTTTAGATTCCATATCCTCAGCCATTGCTCTTTCCTCAGCACCTGCAGCTACATCATCACGTTTTTGACGACGTAATTTAGAGCGTTGAGCAAATTTACCAGATTTACCTGCACCACTTAGTCTAGCTAATGTAGCTTTAATTTGATCTTGTATTTCCTTATCAGTAGGCTCGGCCTTTGGAGGAACAGGTTGTCCTCTTTTATGTGGAGGTCTTCCACCTTTATCGTTGCTTCTGTTATTACTATTGTTTCCTCCAGTATTTGGTGTATTTGGACGGTTTACACCAGCACTTGGATTACCTTGGCCACTTTGTCCAGGAGTAAATCCTCCGGGACGACCTCCTTGACTATTTTGTCCATCCTGCGATGGTTTACGTTTCCGTTTTCTCTTATTATCTGCGGTATTTGGATTGGATGAAGAAGCAACTGGTTGATCTTTCTTCTTATTAACTGGTAACTCAATTCTGCCGATAACTTTTGGACCACTTAATTGTTTCGCTTTTGCTCTAATTATTTCATTATCCTCATCTGCTGCTGGAGCAGTCGCGAGTTTAATGGTGGGCTCTTCCTTTTTAGGAGCTTCTGCAACTGGTTGCGTCGCTTTCTGAGTTTCTTTATCTTCCTCTACTTTTGATTCAACAAATTTAGGAGTCTCTTTAATTTCTTCTACTTTAGGCTCTACAGCTTTAGGAACTTCTTTTACAACTTCAGGCTCAACCGTTTTTGGAGCTTCTTTGGCTTCCTCTACTTTTGGCTCAACAGGTTTAGGAGTTTCTTTTACAACTTCTTCAACCTTAGTTTTCTTGTCAGGACGTGTTTTTGAATTTAGGCTGGCTAAGTCTATTTTACCAATAATTTTGACGCCAGGGCTTGTTTCTGAACTTATTGAAGCAGGTTTTACCTCTGGCTCTTTTTCCGCTGGGACGAAGGCAGGTGCTGTTGATCCTGTATTTTTAATCAGGATTTCTTCTGGCTCTTCTTCTTGCTTTAAAGCTGAGGTATGATGTGTATCATTACTATCAATAACAATGTTTACGTCATCACGACGAATTTTGCCAATAACAATACTCTTAGCCTCTTCTTTGAGGATCTTATCTCCTTGATATTCTTTCAAAAGATCGTTATACATATCGCTTGTTAGCTTTGTATTTGGACGAGCTTCCACCTTAAAGCCTTTTCCGTTCAAAAACTCAGCTATTGTACCGATACCAATATTCAGCTCTTTCGCAACTTTTAATATTCCTAAATTTTTGTCTTCTGACATTTACTCTTTTCTTTCTAAGCTATATTTATACAAAAGTACGTTTAATACTACAAAACAAAAATTATTCGAACTCAGAACGTAAAATTCCAAGAACCTCTTCTATTGTTTCAACTTCTAAGTCGGTACGTTTTACCAAATCAGTAGCAGAAAGTGTTAAAACACTTTTCGCAGTATCTAAACCTATTTTCTTAAATTCATCAATTATCCAGCTATCGATTTCATCTGAAAATTCTTCTAAATCGACATCTTCTTCTTCTTCAGTAGATTCACGATAAACATCAATTTCATAACCGGTTAATTTTCCAGCCAATTTAATGTTATGTCCTCCACGACCAATTGCTAATGAAACTTGATCTGGTTTTAAGTAAACAGCAGCTCTCATGGTTTCATCATCTAATTTAATAGAAGTAATTTTAGCTGGCGAAAGTGCCCTGGTAATATATAAAGAGATATTATTTGTAAAATTGATTACATCAATATTTTCATTTCTTAACTCTCTCACGATTCCATGAATACGAGAACCTTTCATTCCCACACAAGCTCCAACAGGGTCAATTCTATCATCGTAAGATTCAACTGCAACTTTTGCTCTTTCACCTGGTTCGCGAACAATTTTCTTGATGGTAATTAATCCATCAAAAATTTCAGGAACTTCTAGTTCAAATAATCTTTGTAAAAATTCTGGTGCTGTTCTAGAGATGATAATTCTAGGATTGCTATTTAGCATTTCTACTTTATAAACAACCGCTCTAACTGAATCTCCTTTTTTGAAATAATCAGCAGGAATTTGTTCTGTCTTTGGCAAAATCAACTCGTTTCCTTCATCATCTAAAACCAAAGTTTCTTTTTTCCAAACCTGATAAACTTCACCAGTTACAATTTCACCTACTCTATCTTTATAGTTTTTAAAAATTTCGTCTTTCTCTAATTCTAAAATTTTTGAAACTAAAGTTTGACGAGCGGCTAAAATTGCTCTTCTACCAAAACTCTCTAAAGTGATTTGCTCAATAAAATCATCTCCAACTTCTAAATCAGCATCAATTTTATGAACATCAGCTAGTTCAATTTCTAAATCGTCATCCTCAGAAAAACCATCTTCCATTACAGTTCTAGTTCTCCAAATCTCTAAGTCACCGTTATCTGGGTTCACGATCACATCACAGTTTTCGTCAGTGCCAAAACGCTTACGTAACATGCTTCGGAATACTTCTTCCAAAACGCTAATTACAGTTGGTCTGTCAATATTCTTGAAGTCTTTAAACTCCTGAAAAGAATCAATTAAATTAATGCTGCTCATTTTGTGCGATTAATATTTTCTAAATTCATGCTCTTTTTATTTGAATGATACTCCAACTTTTACCTCAGAGATTTCATTTTTATTGATTATTCTTTCTACTTCTTTTGCCTTTTTTCCCTTTTCTTTCACCATTTCATTAATGGTAATTGTGTCGCCTTCTTGACTTATCAAATTTCCTTCAAGTTGTTTGCCATCTTTTAATTTGATGATCAATACCCTGCCTACATTTTTTTTATACTGACGATCTAATAAAAGCGGCGTATCTAAACCCGGAGAGCCTACTTCTAAGTGATAAGCCTTATCAATCAAATTCTCTTCTTCTAAGTGAAACCCAACATGTCTACTCACCATAGCGCAATCATGAATCCCAACTCCTTCATCTCCATCTAACAAAATCATGATTTTGGAATTGTTAGCCACCTTAATCTCTACAATAAAAAGATCAGGTCTATCGGCTATTTTCTCCTCTATCAGTTCCCTAATTCTCTTTTCTACATTCATCAATTCGAATTTTGGTAAATAAAAAGAGGGGACAATAGGCCCCCTCTTTCATTTTCTGTGTACAAATGTAACAAAAATAAATTTATTTCCAAGTATGCATCAAGATGATAAATTAATTAAAAGAATGAATACCCGCCAGAAAGTTTAGATAAAAATATTTGGATAACCTGTGGATATAAAATAAACGTAATTAGGATTCCTGTAACTGCACCATAAAAGTGGGCATCATGATTAATTCCGTCATTAGATTTTCTGGCGGCATAAGAAGAATAAATCAAATATAAAACACCAAAAACTACCGCTGGGATAGGAAATGGTATTGGAAATATAATGAGTTTATCTAATGGTGAAAACAAAATATAACTAAATAAAATGGCACAAACTGCACCAGAAGCGCCTAAGCTATTGTACCAAAAATCATCTTTGTGCTTTATTACTGTGGGCAAATCACTCAAAATTAAACTCACAATATAGAGTAATGCAAATTGCCAATGACCTATAATCTGCTCTAACTGGAAAGCAAAGAAAAAATAAGAAAGCATATTAAAAATCAGATGAGACCAATCTTTATGGACCATCCCACTGGTAATGAGCTGATAAATATTTTTACCCTTTGCCACACTATAAGGGTGAAGCATAAACTTGCCATAAGTATCTGCATTGTAAAATGCGTAAATACTGGTAACTATAGTGAAGATAAATATAATAGAAGCTACTGGGGTAAGCTGTAAATAATCCTGCATTTTATTTTAAGTCTAGTTTTGTTTCTTGATTTAACCTGGAAACTGGGTAACGTAAAAATGTTTTTTCGTAATAAGGTGAGTGTTGGTAAAACCAATTAAATTTAATGGCTTACCAATATCTGTTAATCCATAATCTAAAATTTTAATTTGATTATAACTTGATGCTAGCTTTTGGTAGATACTGATACACTCTTGATAAGTGGTTGTTCTTTGTCCTTTACTAAGCTCAAATGGAGTTTCTTGAGCGAACAGACTTCCTACTAAAAAAAAAGAAAAAAGAATAATTGAAAAAGTTTTTTTCATAATAAAAAAGCTTGGTTGTCAAAAGTATAATTATTCAACAAGCTTATCTATTTCTGCTGCTAATTTTCTATCCTTATCTGTTATTTTATTACCTGCATCATGCGTTGAAAGTTTGATTTGAACTTTATTGTACACATTAGTCCAATTTGGATGGTGATCCATCTTTTCTGCAATTAAGGCCACTTTATTCATAAAAGCCCAAGCCTCTATAAAATTCTTAAAAGTGAATGTTTGTGTTAATCCGTGATTTTCTTCTTTCCAACTCATATTTCACTAATTTGCTTCTGTACTATTTTTGGAAGGCTTTTAAAAACTAAATCGTAAGAATGATCTATTATTTCTTCTAAAAGCTTCTCAGATAAACTTCCATCGTAATATACGGTATTCCAATGCTTCTTGTTCATGTGAAAGCCTGGAATAATTTCAGAAAATTTTTCTCGAAATTCTATTGCTTTATCAGGATCACATTTGGCGTTAAAACTTATTGGTTTTTCAAGACTTGTTAAAATAAATATTTTATCGCTGACTTTAAAAACTAAGGTGTCTTCTCCAAAAGGTAAGCCTTCTGTCACCCCAGCTTTAGATAAACAATATTCTCTGAGGCTTTCGATGTTCATTAGGATGTAATTAGCGGTAATATAATCCTTGCGGACCAAACAAATATTTTACAGAAAGACCTAAAGTAGTGTATACATCTTTTGATTTATTAGAAAAATAACTTGGATCATTCTTATAACCATCTAGATCATCAGAAAAAGCATATACAAGCTTATAATCTATTCCCAATACAACTTTAGGTTCTTGATAAGAGTTATAGATATTTATGAAATACCCAAATGACAATGGTAATGAAATAACTCCACTAAATTTACTCTTACCAAAGTCATTTGCATTCATTCTCCTTGGAAAATACGGTTTCGCATCTGAAGGATTACTCCCTGATACGTAATCACCAACATTATTTTTTCCATTAATAAACCCAATACCAAGTCCTACATATAAATTTCTGAAAGAATACAAAAATGGGGTTGATGAAAAGTCTACAAATTGACCAACACTTACTTTTCCTTTGACCTCTATTGCGCTAAAATTAGAGATGAAGGCTCTATTGTTTTTATCTGCTTCTTGTCTAATAGAAATTTTGTCATAGGAAATCCCTGCATTGATGAATGGTGTAAAATAATAATCTAAAGATCCCCCAAAAGTTTTATTATCAGCTATGACATAAGTGTCTTTTGCTACAAAACCCGGAATAGTACTGCTGGCTCCATATGTTAATCCGGTATAAGATTTTGTTAAGCCCCCACTTATACCAAATGCTATCCTGCTAAAATTATCCTGAGAGTACGATTTTATTGACCAGAAAAGTAAAAGAATAAAGATTAATTTTTTCAAATTTAAATTATCTAGATAAAAAAATAGCTATTTATCGAAAACAAAAACTATCTTTTATTTTATTTGTCTTTCAACCATTCGGTCATAAAATTATTTTAAATTATTAGCTTATCAAAATCTTAAATAAATGAAGTTCAATCATACAGTAAAAGATCGCTTTTTAAAGTACGTAAAAATAGACACCCAATCTGATCCGTCTTCTATAACAATTCCATCTACTTTGAAACAAAGAAATCTTTCTGAAATTTTGGTAAAAGAATTATTAGAATTGGGTATTTCTGATGCTCATTTAGATGATTTAGGATACGTTTATGCGACTATTCCTTCAAACGTTCAGAAAAATGTTCCAGTAATTTGTTTTTGTTCGCATGTTGATACCTCTCCTGATTGTAGCGGAGAAAATGTAAAACCCATTGTTCACGAAGATTATCAAGGACAAGATTTGATTTTACCTATTGACCCAACTGTAATTCTAAGAAAAGAAGAACACCCAGATTTAGTTTTTCAAATCGGAAATGACATCATCACTGCATCAGGAGATACACTTTTAGGGGCTGATAATAAAGCTGGACTTGCTGAAATTATGGATGCGGCTTTTCATTTAATGTCAAATCCTGAGATAAAACATGGCGAAATAAAAATCCTTTTTACACCAGATGAAGAAATTGGAAGAGGGGTAAACCATGTAGATATTAAAAAACTTGGAGCTGATTTTGGATACACGATTGACGGTGAAACTTTAGGATCTTATGAGGATGAGACTTTTTCTGCCGATGGCATGAGTATCATTATCAACGGAATTAGCGCCCACCCAGGATTTGCGAAAGGCAAAATGGAAAGTGCTATTAAAATAGCTGGAGAAATTTTAGCGGCTTTACCAAAAAATCGTCTTTCACCAGAATCTACCTCAGATATGGAAGGGTTTGTACATCCAGTTAATATAAGTGGTCATGTAGAAAAAGCACAAATTGATTTCATTATCAGAGATTTTGAAGATGAAAAATTAAAATCTCATGAGGATGTATTGAAAAACATTACGAATGAGATTCTAAAAAATTATCCGAATGCTACTGCTGAATTTAATATTACGGAGCAATATCGTAATATGAAAAAGATAATAGCTCAGCATCCCCAAATAAGTGAATTAGCCTTAAAAGCTATTGAGAGATCTGGAATGAAGCCAAAGAAAAGAAGTATTCGTGGGGGAACGGATGGTTCGAGATTATCTTTTATGGGTTTACCTTGTCCAAATATTTTTGCTGGTGAGCATGCTTTTCATGGGAAACAAGAGTGGGTTTCTGTTCAAGATATGGAAGCAGCAGTCAGAACTATCGTAAACTTAGTAATGATTTGGGAAGAGGAATCAATTTGAAAATTGAGTGATTTGAAAATTTGAAGATTCGCAAATAAATTGATTCGCAAATGCTTAATTTAAACAAACCCATTTAAAATGACAGCTCTCGATTTTTCATCGGGACTATAGCGAAAGGCGGGATTACCGTTTTTAACTGTTGATGGAGCAGTTTTTCTAATAGCTATACTTTTTCCAAAGATTTTTAAGGTGCTCACGAATTTTATTTTCAGCAGTATTATTTTGCGGTTCGTACAATTTTGTACCGCTTAGTTGCTCTGGAAAAAACTCTTGATCAGTAAAATTATTCTCGAAAGCATGGGCATATTTATAGTTTTTACCATAGTCCATGTTTTTCATGAGTTTGGTTGGTGCATTACGAAGATGCAGCGGAACTGGCAAATCACCAGTTTGTTTTACCAAAGATTGCGCTTTACCAATAGCCTCATAAGCTGCATTACTTTTTGCCGATGAAGCCATATAAGTCACCGCCTGTGAAAGGATAATTCTCGACTCAGGCCAACCAATTACATTGATTGCTTGAAAACAATTATTAGCCAACAATAGCGCATTAGGATTGGCATTTCCAATATCTTCTGAAGCTAAAATCAACAATCTGCGGGCAATAAATTTTGGATCTTCACCACCTTCTATCATTCTAGCGAGCCAGTAAACGGCGGCGTTTGGATCGCTTCCACGAATAGATTTGATAAAAGCCGAAATGATATCGTAATGTTGCTCACCAGTTTTGTCGTACAAAGCCATGTTCTGTTGAACATTTTTTAGCACAAAATCATTGGTAATTTCTACCTTTTCACCTTCTGAAGCGTTGATTAAAAGCTCGAAGATATTGAGTAATTTTCTTCCATCACCACCAGAAACTCGCAGCAAAGCTTCAGTTTCTTTTATTTGGATGGATTTTACTTTTAAAACTTCATCATTTTTTATAGCTCTTTGGAGCATGTTTATTAACTCATTTTCACTCAAGTTTTGCAAAACATAAACTTGGCAGCGAGAAAGTAAAGCTGAAATAACTTCGAAAGATGGGTTTTCAGTTGTGGCGCCAATTAAAGTCACCAAACCACGTTCAACCGCACCTAATAAAGAATCTTGTTGTGACTTTGAAAAACGATGAATCTCATCAATAAACAAAATCGGAACAATGCCCCCCTTTTTATATTGCTCTGCCTTTTCAATAGTATCTCGAACATCTTTAACTCCAGAATTGATCGCACTTAATGAGAAAAATGGTCGATCTAAACTTTTAGAAATGATAAAAGCTAAGGTGGTTTTACCCACGCCTGGTGGACCCCAAAAAATCATGGATGGCATTCTTCCACCTTCAATTGCCTTACGTAAAACAGCCCCTTCACCAACTAAATGTTGCTGACCAGTGTATTCGTCCAATGTATTTGGACGCATTCTTTCTGCTAATGGATCTGATAAAGCCAATTTTTCTTTTTTTAGAATTAGAAAGTTAGCTCTTTTCTGATGATTTTTGGGCGAGTTGGGTTAACTTTTGTTTGAATTTGGTTTAAAACCGATGGATTTGGATTCTGAATATAGAGCTCTACCAAATAAGTTCTACCTTTTACAAAAGAAGTATCTGGTTTAAAAGACACTGACTTTTTAGTAATTAAATAGATTCCAGGAATTGGCTTTTGCAATTCTTGAACATCTTCATCAACTTTTTGATAAACCGAGAAATAATGCTGCCAATCTTTGTTGCTTAAAGAATCTGTTTTAAGTTCTTGCAAAATGTAGGGGTTAAAACCAGAAAATTCTACCGCATTTGAATCTGAACTAATTCTTATGGCTATTTCCTCCTCCAATTGATTGTTAGATTTTGGTTGGCAAGAGGAAAGTATTAATAATATTATTGGCACTATTAAAAGTACTTTACAAATTTTTGATACTTCAAATACTTTTGTTTTAGTCTGCATTTAATTTTGAACTATTGTAGATTTATTCAGCAAGTAAATCATTAATTAATTTATCGAACTCATTTACAAATTCTTCGTAATGATTACCGGTTCCTGGTCCACTAAAGCCTGTATGAATTTTTCGAACATTTCCTTTTTTATCAATCACAATCATAGTTGGGAAAGCGATTACCTTATTCAACATCGGTAAACTTTTAGCAGCATCGCTTTTTACATCAGTATATCCAGTGATCAGTAATGGATATTTAATATCAAATCTATTTTTCAGACGCTCGATATTCTTTTTTGATTTTTCAAAATCCCGGGTTCGCTCGTATGCTAAACCAATGACTTCAACTCCTTTTTCTTTATTTTGATTATAGAATTTTGTTAAGAAAGACGTTTCATCCATACAGTTTGGGCACCATGAGCCCAACATTTGCACAACAACTACTTTGTTTTTGAATTTAGCATCATCTAACGAAACTGTTTTGTGTTCTAAATCAGGAAAAGAGAAATCAATTTTTTTTGTCCCATCCTTTAAGAACATTAGCCCATAAGCGTCTGGTAATTTAGCCTGATCATCTTTTTTACCTTTAAAACTATCAATAGAAGAAAATCCAGAGTAAAATTTACCATTAGTCATCACACTATCTCCTTCTATACTGACGGTAAAAAGAAAGGCATGTGAACCATCAAATGTAGAAAGCGAGAGTTGATTCCCCTCTACTATACCTTCTAAAAAACGATAATCCCCAGTTGGGGTTAAAAAAGTTCCGGTAACTTTTGATTTATTTTGAACAAACTCGCCAACGGCAACAGTAGTATCTACCCCATCGCCGCTAATAAATGTTGCAGACCATCTTCCTGAGACGTTTGTTGTGGGTTGTGCAGCTTGTTGTTTAATTCTCCAATCTGCCTCTGCCTGAGCATAAAAAGTCATGTTAGCATCCTTGTCTGCTAAATGCTTTGTCCAAACGCCATTAATTTTACCATCAGATAAAACGCCATTAATTTCAGAATCAAATAATGGCATTTGGATATGAATAGAATCTCCATTTCTGGTTATTTCGTCAACTTTAAACCGTTCAGAACTATTCATTATAGCTAGGCTTAGCTTTCCTAAACTGTCTTTAACATCAAAATTAAATGGAATTTCTGCTCCTGATTCTGTGATTAAAGCACCTCGCCAAACTCCTGTGTTAAATTTTGAATCTGGTTTATCACAAGCAAAGAAAAGAATTCCACACAAAGTAAATAGGCAGAAAGAAGATACTAAATTTTTCATGCCATAAATATTCAAAAATAATATCGAATTACTTTAATATCTCTCTAGAAATGACAACTTTTTGAATTTCAGAAGTCCCTTCATAAATCTGAGTGATTTTTGCATCACGCATTAAACGTTCTACATGAAATTCCTTTACAAAACCATATCCGCCATGAATTTGTACCGCTTCAACCGTAGTTTTCATAGCCACTTCAGACGCGAACAATTTAGCCATAGAACTTGCTTGAGCATAAGGTAATCCTTGATCTTTTAGCCACGCTGCTTTTAAAACCATCAATCTGGCAGCTTCGATTTCAGTAGCCATGTCGGCCAGTTTAAAGGCGATTGACTGGTGTTCTGATATTGGCTTTCCAAAAGTTTTACGTTCCTTAGCATATTGAGTTGCTAATTCGAAAGCTCCAGATGCAATACCTAAAGCTTGTGCTGCAATTCCAATTCTTCCTCCCTCTAATGTTTTCATGGCAAATTTAAAACCGAAGCCGTCTTTACCAATTCTGTTTGCTTTTGGTACTTTAACATCAGAAAACATTAGTGAATGCGTATCAGAGCCACGTATACCTAGCTTATTTTCTTTTAAGCCGACCGTGAAACCCTCCATGCCTTTTTCAATTATTAACGCATTTATGCCTTTATGTCCTTTCTCTGGATGAGTTTGAGCAATAACCAAATAAATAGATGCAGAATTACCATTGGTAATCCAATTTTTTGTTCCATTTAATAAATAGTAGTCTCCCATATCCTCGGCAGTAGTATGTTGCGAGGTAGCATCAGAACCTGCTTCAGGTTCTGATAAACAAAATGCACCAATCTTTTCACCAGCAGCCAAAGGCTTCAAGTATTTTTCCTTTTGCTCTTCATTTGCATAAGTTTCTAATCCGAAACATACTAAAGAATTATTTACCGAAACAACTACTGAAGCCGAAGCATCAATTTTAGAAAGCTCCTCCATCACCAAAACGTAGGAAATAACATCCATTCCAGCGCCATTGTATTTTGGGTCTACCATCATGCCCATAAACCCAAGTTCGCCCAATTTTTTTATTTGCGCTGCCGGGAATTTTTGATGTTCATCTCTTTCTATTACACCAGGTTTAAGTTCTGTTTGGGCAAAATCTCTTGCCGCCTGCTGAATCATTAAATGTTCTTCCGTAAATTGAAATTGCATATTCTAATAAGTGATAATTAGGAAAATAAGTTTTATTAATTGGGCGTTCCCTCCGAAATAGGGGCGGGCTTTTCGCTCATACTGCTTCTGGCATTTGCCACAAGCTGGTATGCGCTACAATCCCTAACGCGAAATTTAGTTTAAGCAAATAGGAAGTTCTTAGAAAAATCAAAAAACTCCCTATTTACTAAACCCTAAACACCCAAATATAAGGAATATATTATGCAAGCATAGTAATGTTTGTAAAATTATTGATGAGCTTTTAAAATTTTTTGCTCGATTAGTGATGTTGAGTAGCCATCGAGGAATTTAATCGTCTCGACATCTCCACCATTTTCTAAAACTTCTTTAGCTCCAACAATTTGATCGATCGCATAATCAGCTCCTTTAACCAAAACATTTGGTAATATATTTTTAATCAAATCAAGTGGTGTATCTTCATTGAACAAAATCACAGCATCGATAAAAAAGAAAGATGCAAGAATTCCAGCTCTGGAAATTTCCTGATTAATTGGGCGAGTTGCTCCTTTTAGTCTTTGGGTAGAAGCGTCTGAGTTTAAACCTACTATTAACTTTGAACCTAAATCTGCAGCTTTTGACAGATAATCTACATGACCTAAATGTACAATATCAAAGCATCCGTTTGTAAAAACAATCTTTTCATTATTCATTTTCCAGCTTTCCAATAATGGTTGAAAATCAGTTACAGAACTGAAAAATTTATTCTTGATGGTTTGATTGTTGTTTTTCATTGTCCAAAGAAATATTGAAGTTGAAGCCTAAAATTAAGCTTAAAAATCCAAAAACAATTACTATTAGCGTTTGAGCAGCATGAATAATAGTTGCGTATGCCAGGCCAATAGTTGGATCAATCCCTAAAAACCTTAAGCATTCTGATACCATAAAATGAAAAGCTCCAATCCCACCTTGTATGGGTGCTATCATTCCAAAACTACCTCCAACTACTGTAAACATAGCCGAAACGAAATTTAGGTCTTGTGTTGCTTCAAATAATTTAAACCCTATGAATGATGATAGCGTATAAAATAACCAAATCAACAAAGTATAAAATGCAAATAGAGTTGGATTTTTTATTTTTTTTGAAGCTAAAAATCCTTCTTTGAGCTTTAAAATTCCTTTTTTTATTTTACTTAAGAAAGGAGACTTCCCTTCTCTTTTGAACAGAAAAAAGAAAAGAAATGCAGTAATTAGCATCAGAAAAAGAGCTATTAAAATTCTTTGAATAGTGAAAATTGAACCAATTTTTAAATTGTCTAAAATTCCAACAATCTCTGAAGCATAAACAAAAAGAAGAATAACGATAAACAAAAAGAGCATCAATAAATCAAAAATCCTTTCTGCTATTACTGTCCCAAAAGCAGCAATAGGATCTAATTTCTCTTTTTTTGATACCAAACCACACCTCACCAACTCACCAGCTCGTGGTAAAACTAGATTGAGAAGATATCCAACCATGAGGGCATTATAAACATTAAAAAAAGACGTTTTTTGTTTAGCAATTGGATTAAGCATTAATTGCCATCTTAAAGCCCTAAAAACGTGGGCAACTAGCACAAAAAATCCTGCTAAGATGGCATAAGACCAATTTGAACTGGCAAGAATATCAAAGAAATTGCGCTGTAAATTCTCTTTGAAGAGATAATAACAAATCCCTAATCCTATAAAAAAAACAATAATATATTTTAAAATTGAACCGAGGTTTACTCTCAATAGATTATTTGATTAAACGATTATTCTCATCCGGAAAAACCAAAATAGGTTCAAATTTTTTCGCCTCTTCCATTTCCAATTGAGCATAAGAAACGATAATAACAATATCACCTATTTGTGCCAAACGGGCGCAGGAGCCATTTAAGCAAATTGTTCCGCTTCCACGCTCCCCTTTAATAATATAGGTTTCAAATCTTGCTCCGTTGTTATTATTTACAACTTGAACTTTCTCATTCGGAATCATATTAGCGGCGTCTATTAGATCCTCGTCGATGGTAATACTACCTACGTAATTCAACTCAGATTGCGTAACTTTTACCCGATGAATTTTAGATTTTAAAACTTCTATAATCATACTACAAATTTATAAATAGTAATTATACTATTGTTAAGAAAGGATCATATTATCTATCAGCCTAGTTTCACCAATCATACAAGCAATTAAGGCGATTGCTTTTTGTTTCTTTTTACTATGAATTTCTTCTAACGTTAACATATCGCAGATTTTAAGATATTCCAAACTTACATGGTCATCTTTTTCAAATAATAAGTTAGCCCTATCTAGAAGCTCATCTATAGGGAGCTGATGAAAATTTGTTCGAATAAATTCTAATGATTTAAAAAGCGCTAATGATTTATTTCTTTCAGATGCACTCAATCTTATATTTCGAGAACTCATCGCTAAACCATCCGCTTCTCTGATTATTGGACAAGCAATTAAATCTATATTTAGATTAAGATCTTGACTCATTTTACTAATCACCAAAAATTGTTGATAGTCCTTTTGCCCGAAAAAGGCGCTATCTGGCTTAATCAAATCAAACAATTTAAAAACAATTTGAGTGACTCCTTTATAATGCCCAGGTCTAAATTTGCCTTCCAAAATATTACTCATTGGGCCTACTTCATATCCCCAGTCTTCCGTTTCTGAATACATTTCATCAACTTCAGGACTGAATAAAATATCACATCCCGCATTTTCTAAAAGTTGAATATCCTTTTCTAAAGGCTTTGGATATTTCTTTAAGTCATCTGAATTGTTGAATTGAGTAGGATTTACAAAAATACTGACGATTGTAATAACACAATTGGCTTTAGATTGTGCAACTAATGACAAATGACCGTCATGGAGAGCTCCCATAGTTGGCACCAAACCAATTTTAATTTTTTGACTTCTAACAGTTGACAAGAACTCCCTAATCGCAAACTTGGTTTTAAATATCTTCAAAAGAAAAAGAATTTTGAGCTGCAAAATTGTACAATTACTTACTAATAAACAAAAAGCATTTGCATAAATGATTGATAATCCATAAGTTTTTTCTTATATTTGCCTCTCTAAAAATACTTCTTAACAAAAACTTAACACAGATTAGGAGATGGGAAAAACCAAGCTTTTGTTTATCACACATGAAATGTCACCATTTCTTGAACTAACAAAAATTTCCAAAATAACCAGACAATTACCACAAGTTATGCAGGAAAAAGGATTCGAAATTAGAATTCTTATGCCAAGATTTGGTAATATTAATGAAAGAAGAAACAGACTTCACGAAGTGATCAGGCTATCAGGAATGAATATTATTATAGATGAAACCGATAATCCATTGATTATTAAAGTTGCATCTATCCCTGCAGCAAGAATGCAAGTTTATTTTTTAGATAATGAAGATTACTTCCACAGAAAGTATGTTTTCAATGATGCTAAAGGGAAATTCTATGCAGATAATGACGAAAGAGCTATTTTCTTTTGTAAAGGCGCTTTAGAAACTGTTAAAAAATTAGGATGGGCTCCGGATATTGTTCACTGTCATGGTTGGATGAGTTCGTTAATACCAGCATATTTAAAAACTAATTATAAAGACGACCCTACCTTTAAAGATTCTAAAGTTGTATATTCTATTTACAATAATAGTTTTTCTAATTCTTTAGGTGATTCTTTTATAAAGAAGGCTTTAATTAAGGGTATGAAGGAAAAAGATATTGAAGAATATCAAGAAGCAACACATCTAGCACTCAACAAAGCAGCAATTAAATATACTGATGGTATTGTAATTGGCGACGATCAAGTAGATGAAGAACTGTTAAACTTTGTTAAAAAATCAGAAAAAGCGGTTTTAGATTATGAATCTACATTAGATTTGGAAAATTATTACAATTTTTACCAAGAAATCGCGTCTGATGTATTAGTATCAGTTGCTTAATTATTGAAAGATCATATATGAGATTTATAAAATCAGGCTTATTAACTTTGTTAGTAAGTCTTTTTATTTTAGGTGGTTGTAAAAATCCATCACAAATTGGTTTGGACATTGATCCTAAGTTAGATTTAAATTCTACCCTAGTTGATACCAGTACAGTTATCACAAAACTTATTAAAGAAGACAGCGTTCTATCTAATTTTACGAGTAATAGCGTTTTAGGATATTTTAAAGATCCTATTTTCGGGACAACTACAAGTAATATTGCTGCAGCTTTATCAATACCTTCTGTAAGCACTAGCTTTGGTAAAAATCCTACACTAGATTCTGCAGTATTAGTTTTGCCTTTTCTTGGCTTTTATGGAGACAGCATCAATACAGTATACAATGTAGAAGTAAGACAACTTAACGAGGTTTTATATAACGAAACTAATAAGTCTTACTACAACACAAAAAAATGGGCTGTTAAATCTGCATTAATAGGTTCAAAGAATTTTTATGCTGCCTATAAAGACAGTATAATTATTCAGGATATTATTGTAGGCAAAAAAGATACAGTCAAAAAAGTTGTTCCTCAATTACGAATAAAATTAGATCCAACCTTTATTAAAAATAATATTTTAAATCTTGATTCAGCTTCCCTATCAACCAATAAATCATTCAACAATTTTATCAAAGGTCTATACATCTCCTTAAATAAAACATCCACTGCTAATAATGGTGGTTTATTTAGTTTTGACACCAACACCTCAGGCAAATCTAGTCTTGATTTATTTTATAAATCGACTTCTACAAAGGGAACTATAGATACATTAAATAAATCATTTAGTATCGAAGGTGCTCGAGGATTTGCTGCATCAGAAATAACTTGGGATTTAAACTCAACTCCCGTTAAAACAGAATTAGAATCTCAAACTTCAAATAATAAAACACTTTACTTTAAAGGTTTAAATGGCACAAAAGTAAAAGTTGAATTTCCTTATTTAAGTAAGCTAAAAGCGCTAGGTAAAACCATCTCCATAAACAGAGCTGAGCTTGTTTTAAAGGTTGTAAATGGAACGGAAACACCTTATGCTCCTATACCTCAATTAAAAATTTATAGATGGGATATAGCCAATAGATCTCAATTTTTACCAGATGAAAATCCATCTGATCCAAGATATATCGGTGGCGGATTTATTGGTGGTTTTTATGATAAAGCCCACACAGAATATGTTTTCAATATGACTGGATATATCCAAGACATTTTGAATGGCAAAACAAAAAACTATGGAACTTTCTTAACATCGACTGATTTTACGAATGGTAGTGCTCTCCTAAGTAAATTAGGAAGGTCTGTTACTGGTGGAGCCACTAACGTAACTTATAAAGCCAAATTAAGAATTTATTACACTGATTTAAAGTAAGATATCAAAAGAAATTTTTCATTGAAACTATATTTTGTAGATTAGCAGCAATCTTCAAAATATAGTTTTTTTTATGTGCGGAATTGTTGGTTACATAGGGTACAGAGATGCTTATCCTATTATTATTAAAGGGTTACACCGATTAGAATACAGAGGTTATGATAGTGCTGGAGTTGCACTTCTTAATGAAAATGATAAATTAAATATCTATAAAAAAGCTGGTAAAGTCAGTAATTTAGAAAATTTCATTTCAGACCAAGATGCCTCTGGACATATAGGTATGGGGCATACACGTTGGGCAACACATGGCGAGCCTAATGACAGGAACTCTCACCCCCATCAATCTGGCAATGAAAAGCTAGCTATCATTCACAATGGCATCATAGAGAATTATGGTCCAATTAAAGAAGAACTGATTTCTAGAGGTCATGTCTTTATAAGCGACACCGATACAGAAGTATTAATTCACTTAATAGAAGATATCCAAAAAGAAGCTTGTTTAGATCTTAAAGAAGCAGTTAGAGTAGCTTTAAACGAAGTTATTGGCGCCTATGCTATTGTTATTATGAGCAAAGACAATCCAAATCAGCTAATAGCCGCTAGAAAAGGAAGTCCGATGGTAATTGGAGTGGGTGAAAAAGAATTCTTTATCGCTTCTGATGCGACACCAATTGTAGAATATACAAAGAATGTCATTTACTTAAACGATAATGAAATTGCTTATATCGATGAAAATGAAATCCTGATTAAGACCATAGATAACGTTATACAAACCCCTTATGTTCATGCCCTAGAATTGAAGTTGGAGATGTTGGAGAAGGGCGGCTATGATCATTTTATGTTGAAAGAGATCTATGAACAACCGAGATCAATTCATGATTGTATGCGTGGTCGTATTTATCCATTAACAGGAAAAGTGCAACTAGGAGGAATAAAAGACTATGCAGATAAGTTTAAAAATGCAGATAGGATTATCATTGTAGCTTGTGGAACGTCATGGCATGCTGGCCTAGTTGGAGAATATCTAATAGAGGAATATGCTAGAATACCCGTTGAAGTTGAATACGCTTCTGAATTTAGATATAGAAATCCTATTATTTCAGAAAAGGATATTGTAATTGCTATTTCACAATCTGGGGAGACAGCAGATACCATGGCCGCTATAGAATTGGCAAAAGAAAAAGGGGCGACAATTTTAGGAATTTGTAATGTAGTTGGCTCTTCCATCCCTAGATTAACTCATGCTGGAGTTTATACTCACGCCGGACCAGAGATTGGTGTAGCATCAACAAAAGCATTTACTGCCCAAGTGACCGCACTCACTTTGATGGCCTTTTATATGGCACAAACTAAGGGGACATTGTCTCAAAGTAAGTTAATTAACTTATTAACAGAGCTTGAAAGAATCCCTGAGCTTGTTGAAAAAGCATTATTATCAAACGATTTAATTTTAGAGATCGCCAAAAAATTCAAAGATTCTAGAAATGCATTGTTTTTAGGAAGAGGAAGCGGCTTTCCTGTTGCACTAGAAGGCGCATTAAAATTAAAAGAAATTTCATATATACACGCTGAAGGGTACCCCGCCGCAGAAATGAAACATGGACCAATTGCTTTAATTGATGAAGAAATGCCTGTAATTGTTATTGCAACCAAAAATTCATCCTATGAAAAAGTAATATCCAATATTCAGGAGGTGAAAGCAAGAAAAGGCGTTGTACTGGCGATTGTAACTGAAGGAGATACTGAAGTGAGAGCTATGGCAGACTATACTATCGAAATCCCTCATACCGATGAAGCGTTTTTACCTTTGCTAGCTACCATCCCATTACAACTACTATCCTATCATATCGCTTTATTAAGAGGCTGCAATGTTGATCAGCCACGAAATTTAGCTAAATCAGTAACAGTAGAATAAAATAAGAAAAGGAGCTTTAAAGCTCCTTTCTTATTTATTGATATTTTTTTCTGTTCACATAGTATTTTTCTATATTGGGATATGACTATTGTTCAATTAGAATATGCCGTAGCTGTAGATACCTACAGAAGTTTTGTTCTAGCAGCCGAAAAATGTTTTGTTACCCAGCCTACTTTAAGTATGCAAATCCAAAAACTAGAAGAACATATTGGCGTAAAATTATTTGATCGATCTAGACAACCCGTTATCCCAACAGAAATTGGAGTAGAAATAATTGAGCAGGCTAGAAAGATTTTACAGGAAAGCTATAAAATTAAAGAGATTATTGAAGAAAGAAAAGGTGAACTCGCAGGCGAATTAAAAATTGGAGTAATCCCAACCATAGCGCCTTATTTATTGCCAAGAGTTATCGGAGGTTTTATAGAGAAATACCCAAAGGTTAAGCTTACGATTTCTGAGTTAACGACAGAAAGTATCATCCATCAAATTAAAGTGGGTTTGTTAGATTGTGGAATTTTAGCAACTCCTTTAGACGAAACACTCATCATTGAAAGACCTGTTTTTTACGAGAATTTTGTGAGCTATTTATCAAAGAGTAGTCCTGTTTTTAAGAAAAAAGCAATAACTACTGATGATTTAGATGTGGATAATCTGTGGTTACTCAATGAGGGACATTGCATGAGGAACCAAGTTCTAAATATTTGCCAGCACAAGAAATCAAATCATGCTCAATTAGATTATAACACGGGAAGTATCGAGACGCTCATCAAAATGGTGGATTTGAATAATGGAATCACCATTCTTCCTGAGCTTTCTATACAAGATTTTTCTATTAAACAAATGGATAAAATTAGATATTTTAAATCTCCCGAACCTAGCAGAGAAGTGAGTATTGTTACTCATAAAAACTTTATTAAGAAGAGAGTAATTGATGCTTTAGAAATTGAGATTTTAAACAGCGTTCCTAAACGTATGAAGTCTAAAAAGAAAAAAGAGATTATTGCAATATAGCGTTGCAGTATATGTTAAATAAACCCAATAAAAACAATAGTGTCTAATTTTTATAAAAATCGAGACTCATTCATCCTATTGGACTATTCTACTCAACACGGCATAGGCTTTGCTTTTCTAAATAAATTTCCATATTTGGTTTTAACATCATTCAACACTTGATTGAATGGAATCGATTCTTCATTTTCAGCTTGTTTAAGGCTATTTTCTAAGTGTTTTCTCTGTGCTAATGATAATTTACTCCAATCTTCTTCGCTATCTTGTTGATTAAAGTAGTTTAAAATCAGGCCATAAACATCTATTACTTCTTGCTCGTTAAATTGGGCTATCTCATCGATTAGTTTCTGTTTTAATTCTAAAACTTTCATATTTAAAATTAATAAATTAAAACATTTTAAACTAACTATTATTCCTAAGCTAGTGATAAACAATAAAGGCGAAAAAATCATCCAAAACTGGTATAAAACCAAAAAATGGCAGCAATTTCCTTTTCAGCAGGAGATGATGGATTCTTACCTTTCGGGATTTTCTGGCTTATTAAATGCGCCCACCGGAAGCGGAAAAACTTTCGCGATGTTTTTGCCATTTCTAGCAGATTATATCAATCAACACCCTGATGATTATCAGCACAAAAAAAATAATGGATTACAACTTTTATGGATTACACCCTTAAGAGCTTTGACCAACGATATTCAGAAAGCCATGCAATCTGTGGTGGACGATTTAGGCATTCCTTGGAAAATTGGAGCCAGAACCGGAGACACTTCTGCTGCTGATAAACAAGCCATCAAACGTAAACCACCAGAAGTTTTATTGACTACGCCAGAAAGCTTACACCTCATGATTGCCCAAAAAGAATATCCTAAAACTTTTGAGCAGCTGCAATTGGTGGTGATTGATGAGTGGCATGAACTCTTGGGAACAAAAAGAGGAGTGCAAGTAGAATTGGGGCTTTCACGATTAAAAAGCTTAAAGCAAAAAGCTAAAAGCGAAAAGCAAGCCTTAAGCTTTTAGCTTTTAGCTTTTAGCTTGAAGATTTGGGGCATCAGCGCAACCATTGGTAATTTAGAACAGGCAGTACAGGTTTTGTTGGGAGCAAATTTTCCGGAAGAAAAGACTAAAATGGTACGGGCGAAAATTGCTAAGAAATTAGATATTCAATCCATCATTCCAGAAAATGTAGAAAAATACAGCTGGGCTGGGCATATTGGGTTGAAGCTTTTACCCGAGGTGATGCAAATTGTTGCAGACAGTAAAACCACTTTAATCTTCACCAATACCAGAGCACAATCAGAAATTTGGTACCATGCCATTTTAGATAGCTATCCGGAATATGCCGGCGTCATTGCCATGCATCATGGTTCTTTAGACAACGAGTTGCGGAGTTGGGTAGAGCAGGCTTTACATGCCGCTATTTTAAAGGTGGTGGTTTGTACCTCTAGTTTAGATTTAGGGGTAGATTTCCGTCCTGTTGATACGGTGATTCAAATCGGTAGTCCCAAAGGTGTCGCCCGATTTATGCAACGAGCCGGAAGAAGTGGACATTCTCCTGACGCTACCTCCAAAGCTTATTTTGTTCCTACTCATTCCTTAGAGTTATTGGAAGGTGCAGCGTTAAAATACGGTATCAAGAACGAAATATTCGAAAGTCGTGATCCTATTTTATTGGCTTATGATGTATTGATTCAGTATTTGGTGACACTAGCTGTATCCGACGGTTTTAAAGCCGAAGCAACCTACAAAGAAATCATCAGCACTTTTGCTTACGCCGATTTAACCAGAAAAGAATTTCATGAACTATTAGAATTCATCACCCGTGGAGGAAAATCCTTAAGTGCTTATGATGAGTTTTTAAAAGTAGAAATCGAAGAAGGTTTGTTTAAAGTAAATGATAAGCGAGTGGCTATGCGGCACCGCTTAAGCATGGGAACCATTACAGGAGATGTCAATGTGCGGGTGAAATTTCAAAGTGGTGGAAGTTTGGGCTCGGTAGAAGAAGGTTTTATTGCCCGCCTAAAAGCTGGCGATACTTTTTGGTTTGCGGGCAGGAGTTTAGAGTTTATCCAACTCAAAGAAATGACCGCTTATGTGAAAATCAGTAAAAAGAAAAAAGGGCAAATCGCCAGCTGGGCTGGAAGCCGAATGCCTTTATCTTCTCAATTATCCGCCGTTTTTAGGGAAAAGCTGGACGAGGTTTCCATGGGTTTAGAAGAGGATGAAGAAATTGTCGCTTTACGTCCACTTTTCGAAAGACAAATGCAACAGTCCCATCTCCCCAATAAATTTGAGTTCTTGATAGAGAAAGTAGAAACCAGAGATGGTTTTCATTATTTTTTCTTTCCCTTTGAAGGAAGATTGGTTCACGAAGGTTTGTCTTCTCTTTTTGCCTACCGAATGACAAAATTGAAAAGTGCAACTTTCTCTATAGCCATGAATGATTACGGTTTTGAATTGTTAACCGATGAAGAAATGCCTTTGGAACTAGCTATCGAAGACGGCTTATTTAGCGATAAACATTTGTTGGATGATATTCAGCATAGTTTAAACGCCAATGAAATGGCTCGAAGAAAATTTAGAGATATTGCGCATATTGCTGGCTTAGTATTTACGGGATATCCCGGTAAACCCATGAAAAATAAACACTTACAATCTTCTACATCTTTGCTTTTCGATGTTTTTAACGAGTACGAAAGCGATAATTTATTGGTTCGGCAAGCTTACAATGAGGCTTTGGCTTTTCAGTTGGAAGAATTTAGAATGAGAGCGGCATTACAGCGAATTCAGGGTCAAAAGCACATCATTAAAACTACTGACGGACCATCACCTTTTGCCTTCCCGGTTATGGTAGATCGATTAAGTAGAGAAAAACTAAGTACAGAAACTGTGGAGGATAGGGTAGCCCGAATGGTGAGAAATTTGGAAAAAGACTAAGTTAATGGAATTGCATTTTGTTCAATAGCCCCGATAGCAGTGAAAATCCTTTTTGCTTGTCATCCTGAGCGGGAGTCGAAGGACAAGCAAAAAGATGGTAACGAATAGCGGGAATAAGCGCTCAAAAAAGCGATGAATTTGCGCTTCAAAATTTTTAGATTCATAAATTTTCCATCGTAACGTAAATGTTTTTCAATAGACTTAGGTTTACATTGCATTTAAAACAACATTAATTATATTTGCGTTCCTTAATTAATTTTAGAGACATCATATAATGAGAGAAATACAATATAGAGAAGCCCTACGTGAAGCGATGAACGAGGAAATGCGCAAAGACGACAAGATTTACCTAATGGGTGAAGAGGTTGCCGAGTACAACGGTGCGTACAAAGTGAGCCAAGGGATGCTAGATGAATTTGGGCCAAAAAGAATAATTGATACGCCAATTGCCGAGCTTGGCTTCTGTGGAATTGCCATTGGATCTGCCATGAACGGCTTACGTCCGATTGTAGAATTTATGACTTTTAACTTCTCTTTAGTGGCAATTGATCAAATTATTAACAGTGCTGCTAAAACATTATCCATGAGCGGTGGCCAGTTCAATTGTCCTATTGTGTTTAGAGGCGCTACCGGCAACGCAGGTCAGTTAGGGGCACAACATTCTCAAAATTTCGAGAACTGGTACGCAAACTGTCCAGGTTTAAAAGTGGTGGTTCCATCTACTCCTTATGATGCAAAAGGTCTTTTAAAATCCTCTATTTTAGATAACGATCCTGTTATTTTTATGGAATCGGAATTAATGTACGGCGATAAAGGTGAAGTGCCAGAAGAAGAATATTATATAGAAATTGGTAAAGCAAATATTGTAAAAGAAGGAACTGATGTGACCATTGTATCTTTTGGTAAAATGCTCAGTCGTGTAGTTGCACCAGCCGTTGAAGAATTAACCAAAGAAGGAATCAACGTGGAGGTAATTGACTTAAGAACCGTTCGTCCTATCGATTACGATTGTATCATCAACTCGGTAAAGAAAACGAATCGTTTGGTAGTAGTAGAGGAAGCTTGGCCTTTGGCTTCTATTTCTTCTGAAATTGCTTTCAACGTTCAAAAAAATGCCTTCGATTATTTAGATGCTCCAGTTCTACGTATTACCTGTGCGGATGTGCCTTTGCCTTATGCGCCAACTTTAATTGCTGCAAGTTTACCAAATGCGGAGCGTGTAATTAAAGCGGTTAAAGAAGTAATGTACGTAACTAAGTGATAAGTTTAAAGTATAAAGTTTAAAGTTTAAAGATGCCGTTTTGAAAGTTCAAAGCGGCTTTTTTGTTTTGATAATTTTAAGAGTGATGATATTTTAGGCATCAGAAGATTTGGAAGATAAGTCCGATAAATCTTAAGCAATTGCTTAAAATTAGCATAGGCTTCAAACAATCTTAATAAGTGTTGAACTACTTTAATAAAATGAAAAACATTCACACGGCTCAAGATTGTGCTTAAAAGATTTATTGAGACTAATCGAACAAATATTCGAAAGCCTTGAACTTTTGGTTACTTTTCTTTCAAGAGAAAAGTGACTAGGCTTGTCCCGCCAATGAGGGACGGAAAGGCTTGTGTATAAATGCCATAATAAATAATTAATATGAAACCCGATTATTCCAAAAAAGCCACAGTTGCCGATATCCGCAACAGATTTGATAACGATGTCGAAAGATTCTCTAATTTAGAAACGGGTCAACAAAGTACTTTAGATGCACCTTTAACTTTAGAACGATGTACCGAAGCTGCCTTAAAATGTAATCCCGAAGCGAAAAACTTATTAGATATAGGTTGTGGTGCCGGAAACTACACCTTAAAAATGTTAGAGAAAATCCCTCAACTTAATTGCACTTTAGTAGATTTAAGCTTACCCATGCTAGAAAAAGCCAAAGAAAGAGTGAGTGCATCAACTAGTGGAATAGTAGAAATCATCCAGCAAGATATGCGTGAACTTAATTTGCCAGATCACCATTTCGATATTATTCTGGCGGCAGCCACTTTACACCATTTAAGAGATGATGACGACTGGGAATTGGTCTTTAAAAAGTTTTATAAAGCCCTAAAACCTGGTGGCAGTGTTTGGGTCTCAGACTTAATCACCCATGATTACGAACCCATCAATGCCATCATCCAAGAACAATATGGGAAATATTTAGAAGGTTTAGGCGGACAAGAATATCGCCAAAAAGTATTTGATTATGTAGCTTATGAAGACACACCACGCTCATTAAATTTTCAGATAGATTTATTGAAAAAAGTAGGTTTCCACTTTACGGAAGTGTTGCATAAACACGCTTGCTTCGCTGCTTTTGGAGCTGTAAAATAAATCTACTTGTTAGCGTATCATTTTGTAAATGTAAGTCGTAATATTATTTGAGTAGAGTTCTATTTGAGATTTAGAGGGCTGGATAAATATTTATTTTTTATCCAGCTTTTTTTGTTCCTTTACTAAACTAAACATACCTAAACATGAAAAAATTAATCTATTTATCCTTCCTATTTTTGTTCATAGGAATCATCCAATCCAAAGCACAGGATAAGATTTACAAAAAAGGAGGCGAAGTCATTGAAGCTAAAATTGTTGAAATTGGAGTCGATGAAATCAAGTACAAACTATTCAACGTGGCCGATGGACCAATCTATACCATCGAAAAAGATAGAATCATAAAGGTGGTATATGAAAACGGGAGAATAGAGACCTATGCATCAGCATTTAACGATGCTGAACTATATACAGATCAAAGAAATCAGGCATTAAAACTTAATTTTCTGTCCCCAATTTTAGGCTTTACTGCTATAAGTTATGAGAAAAGTGTAAAACCTGGAAGAAGTTACGAATTAACACTGGGAATTATTGGCTTGGGTAAAAGACAAGAAATAGATTCTTATTACAATGGAAGTTCTTCAACTCCTGTTTACCGCCAACAAGCTGGTGCATATATTTCTGGTGGTTATAAATTCATCAAACTTCCTGATTTTACCAGTCGCGGTTCAAAATTTACCCATATTATGCAAGGCTCTTATATTAAACCAGAATTGATGTTCGGCTTATTTAGTGCCAATAGATATTATTACAGCTATAACAATTCAGGCAGTTCAAGTAATTATAAAAAGAAAACAACCGTATTTGGTGGTGCTATCATCAATGTTGGTCACCAGTGGGTTTTTAGTGATGTTTTTGTTTTAGATATTTATGGTGGCGCAGGTTACGATATTAACAATGAGAAATCAATTCTAACCGATACTGGAACCGAATCTATTAGTTACGAATATAGTGGTTACCATTATGGTTTATTAGCAACAAGTGGGGGCACAGGAATAGGCTTAACAGGAGGTATTCGAATAGGCATCATGCTAGGCAAAAAACCTACTGAATCATCTGAAAATAGATAATCTAAGATTTACCAATACAAAAAAGGGCGATGTTTTCACATCGCCCTTTTTTGTATAAATATATTCTGACTCTTAAAAATTCACATTAATAGTAGCTACTCTTTGGTTCCCAGTAGCCAATGAGGTTTGTAAGTCATAAACATTATTCTGTAAATTAATAATGGCTTGCTCACGAGCATTAATCTGATTTGGCGTTAAAGTGGGTCTTGCAGTTACTAATTGCGCTTTTCTATTGGTCAAAACATCAATAGCTGTATTTAACAATTGCTCCCCAAAAGATAGCGTTTCTGTAGTTTGATAGTATTGGTTATAATAAGTATCTCTATTTGTCCAATAGCCATCGCTATAAACAGTTCTATCATAATCCTTACATGCTCCTTGATAATCCCCATGATTCAAATGAGCTTGTAGCGCATTTACCGAAACACTGATGGTTACCGGATAATTAGAACCATTTGGTTTATGACAAATGGTAACTTTTTTATTTCCCTTTGGTCCTTTTGCTTTATAATAATCATTCCCAGTCCACCAACTTACACCATTGTAAACTCGCTCATTTACCCAATGATCTCTCTTGACATCTTTAAGTTTATACATTCTTTTATCAAACTTTGCTTCATCCCACTTTCCGTCGGTCCATTTATCTTCCTTTTCCCACTTATTATCTCTCTTATCTTCACCGTCATGACCTTTTTGTTTCCAATCATTTTTACCTTGTTTTTCATAGTCTCTTTCTTCTCCATGTTTGTCTTTCCCTTGTTTTTCTCTATGATCGTTTTGTGGATCATACCTTTCCTCATCATGGTTCTCCCGCTCTTGGTTTTTACCTTGATTATTTTGCTCATGATTACCTTTTTCTTTATGTTCCTTTTCCTTCTGGTCCATCATGGGCGTTCCCAACATCAAAATTGGGAGTACTGCTATACTGAATAAATATCCTGCTTTCATGGTTTTAATTTTTTGCGAATTGTTCATCAACCTCCTTAAGCGCATTTTGCACACTTTGAATATTATTATTTACAGCGTCAGCTGTTAATTGCAAAGAATCCTTCATCGAATCCATTTTTGCTACCTTTTGGGACTCATCTTTTGATAAGTTACTGCTGCATGATGTAGCAATTCCTATACAGCAAACGACTGCAAAAGTGAAAATTGTTTTGTATTTCTTCATTTTGAACGATTTAATTTATAATTGACTAAGAACTACCTATCATAGGTCAATTACCCTGCCACCAGTTTTTTTGAAGCGCAAGGCTAATCGTTTTCATTCATGCCTACTCCCGCTTTTCTTTTCAATCTTTAACAACCTAAAAATGTTGTTAAAGAATTTCCATTACAATCGGGGCTATTTTTCAAATGCTGCAATTGTTTGCATAGAGAAAGTACAAATCTTATTTATTTTAAATTATAGTTGCCCTTCTTATGAAGAACTCACATCTTCGTGTTTCCAAAAAATACCGAATGTCGCAACAACATATTTTTTTAGTCGCACAAGAATTAAGTGTAGGCAGCAAGCAAGTAGAAGCTACTTTAAATTTATTAGACGAGGGCGCCACCGTTCCCTTTATATCCAGATACCGTAAAGAGGTAACCGGCAGTTTAGACGAAGTGCAGGTAGCCGCCATCAGAGATCGCGTTCAGCAATTAAGAGATTTAGACAAAAGAAAAGAAGCCATTCTAAAATCAATAGAAGAGCAAGGTAAACTGACTCCCGAACTAAAACAACAAGTCTTAGGCGCCGAAACCATGACGTCCTTAGAAGACATCTATTTGCCTTACAAGCCCAAAAGAAAAACAAAAGCATCGGTTGCTCGTGAAAAAGGTTTAGAACCTTTGGCTTTGAGCATTTTTGAGCAGGACCAAAAAAATCCTGATGAAGAAGCATCTGCATTTATTGATGAAGAAAAAGGTGTCAGCAATAGCGAAGAAGCTTTGCAAGGTGCAAGAGATATCATTGCAGAAATAATTTCCGAAAATGCAGATGCCCGAACTAAAATGCGTGACTTGTTTTTCAATAAAGGCATTTATAAATCAGAAGTATTAAAAGGAAAAGAAGCCGAAGGCATTAAATACAAAGACTATTTTGAATGGAGTGAACCTGTTAAAACAGCACCATCACATCGGATATTAGCCATGCGTCGTGGTGAAAAAGAACTCATCTTAAAACTGGATGCCTTGCCCGAAGAAGAAAATGCCATCCAAATTTTAGATACCCAATTCATTACCGGAAATAATAAAAAGTCGCAACAAGTAAAGCTGGCTTTAGAAGATGGTTATAAGCGTTTGTTAAAACCATCCATGGAAACCGAAACTCGTCTAAAATCTAAACAATTGGCAGATGAGGAAGCTATCCGTGTGTTTGCAGAAAATGCCCGTCAGCTTTTGTTGGCTGCACCCATTGGACAAAAAAGAGTTTTAGCGTTAGACCCTGGTTTTCGTACAGGTTGCAAATTGGTTTGTTTAGATGAGCAGGGGAAATTATTAGAAAACGCTACCATTTATCCACATACCGGAGCAGGCGTAGCCAAAGAAGCTGCACAAAATTTAAAATACCTGGTAGAGAAATATAAAATCGAAGCCATTGCCATTGGGAATGGAACTGCCAGTCGCGAGACAGAAGATTTTGTAAAGGCACAAAACTTAGATGGTGTTTTGGTGGTGATGGTGAACGAAAGTGGCGCTTCTATTTATTCGGCATCAGAAACTGCAAGAGAAGAATTTCCGGATCATGACATCACCGTTAGAGGTGCAGTTTCTATCGGTCGTAGAATGATGGACCCGCTTGCAGAATTGGTGAAAATCGATCCAAAATCCATAGGTGTTGGTCAATACCAACATGATGTGGATCAAAATAAATTACAGACATCTTTGGATGATACGGTGATTTCTTGTGTGAATGCCGTGGGTGTAGAACTGAATACCGCTTCCAAACAAATTCTTTCCTACATTTCTGGTCTCGGACCACAATTGGCGCAAAACATTGTAGAATACCGCAACCTTCACGGTGCTTTTAAAAACAGGGAATCTTTAAAAAAAGTACCTCGTTTAGGCGATAAAGCTTTCGAGCAAGCCGCTGGATTTTTACGCATCAGAAATGCAGATCATCCGCTGGATACCAGTGCCGTTCACCCGGAGCGTTATGCTTTGGTAGCCCAAATGGCTAAAGACCTCAATTGCAAAGTGGAAGATTTGATGAAAGACGAGAAACTCAGAAAGCAAATCGACCTTAAAAAATACACCTCTGCCGAAGTGGGATTACCAACGCTTCAGGATATCGTTGCCGAATTAGCAAAACCGGGAAGAGATCCAAGAGAGCAATTTGAAGCTTTCGCTTTCGCAGATGGCATCAATAAAATTGACGATTTAAAACCCGGAATGAAACTGCCAGGAATCGTCACCAACATTACCAATTTTGGTGCTTTTGTAGATATAGGCGTTCATCAGGATGGTTTAGTACACTTAAGCCAAATGGCAGATCGTTTTATTTCGAACCCTAATGAAGTGGTAAAAGTTTCACAAAAAGTAGAAGTCACGGTGGTGGATGTAGACGCAGCCAGAAAACGTATTTCTTTAACCATGAAATCGGGAGAAAAGAAAGCGCCAGTAGAAAAGCCGAAAAGAACTGAATTTCAAAAACCAAAAGCTGTTGTTGAAAAACCCAAAGTTCAGAAAAAGGAAGAGCCTAAAGCCTTAGAAGGCGATATGCAAGACAAGCTGAAAGCTTTAATGGGTAAGTTTAAATAATAGGAATGTGTTATAAAAGCAAAAGGCTGAATTTTAAAATTCAGCCTTTTGCTTTTATTATTTGTCTGTTGCAGGGTGTGTTGGTTTCACATCCATTTTGGGTTCATCTTTCAAATCTTCAAAAGAATCTTTGTCATCCCCATTCTTTTCGGAATAACTACCTTTCCCATGATCATCCAGATTTTCTTTTTGACGATGAGCCTCCTCTTTTGCCCGATCTACCTGTTCTTCAACACGCTCGTCATCTTCATTCTGCATCGGACCAGATTCCCATTTTTTATCTTTTTCTTTCGGTTCCATAGCTTTAATTTATTGATATCATTGATCATAAATCAAAAGCCTTGCCATAAAGGATTTTCAAACCAGTACTCAGCAATTAAATTGAGTTTTGCTTTAAGCTTTCCGCCTTCAGCTTTTCGCTTATTTCAAAGTAATCTGTCTTTTGATGCTTTCTTCTAAAGAGATAAAAGTTTCGGTACGTTGTATCCCCGGGACAGCCTGCACTTCATCATTTAGTACATGACGTAGATGGGTAGTATCACGACAGATAATTTTAGCAAACATCGAATAAGCCCCCGTGGTATAATGTAATTCCACAATTTCTTTCACCTGCTTTAGCTTATCTACAGCTTCGTGGTAAATAGAACCTTTCTCTAAGTATATCCCTAAAAATGCACAGATATCGTATCCTACTTTTTGAGCATCCACAATCAAATTTGATCCTTTGATGATCCCCAAATCCTGCATTTTCTTCATCCTCACATGTATCGTTCCGCCGGATACAATTAGTTCTTTCGCAATTTCAGTATATGCTGTGGTAGCATCATTCATCAAAATAGATAGGATTTCGATGTCCAGATTATCAATTTCTAAATTAGGTCGCGTTTTATCAATCATGTTTTCACCAATTATTAATATTAAAC
>JAHJVW010000131.1 GCA_018828585.1 Bacteroidota bacterium | reverse complement strand
CCTCTATATCTTTTCTCAAACTCGCTAAAAATGCTTCTTTAGTTTCTTTAGAGTCTTTGAGGTATTGTTGACCTAACGCAGAATATTGTTCAGTTAGTTGATCGACGTTAATACCCACTAAAATTCGAATTTCTTTAATATTATCTAAAAATGGTCTCAAACGAAAATAACCAGAAGAACGGAAGTACCCCACGAGAGCGTCGAAAGAATGTAAATCAGGAATATATTCAAGAACTCCCTTAAACTTCTCTAAGAGATTGTTTCCATCTCTGTTAGTAAAAAATGAAGTATTCATGTAAAATAAGGAAGTTGTTAACTGTTTAAAATAAAAATGCTAATGGGTAAATATAATTTTAAGTTAATGCTTTTGCAAGTAAGGATTTAAGGAAGTAAGGAAATGAGCAGATTAAAATTTTTATTTCCTTAAATCCTCATTTCCTTATCCCTTCGACTTCGCTGAGGACGACGCCAGTTTTGAATAAACATCATGTTTGTCTCTTTCTAATTTTCCTTCTTTTATTAATGCTGTGATGTATGCTTGTGCTGTTTTATCAACTATATTTAATTCCTCTGCAACTTTCAAATAATCTTGACGATTAAAGTTTTCTGGCAATATTTGCCAAAAGCGTTCTTTTCGGTTTTTGCTTTGGTTATTGTTCACGGGTGCTGGCAATTGTGTAAAAATATGGGTTGCGTGAATCAACAATACATGGGCTATTTTTAGCGCATTTTCAAAATCTTGTTGCTCGCATACCGTTTCATGAGAAAAGTCGCCTGTTTCTAGAATGCGTAGGGCTGAGAAGACCATCATCATCCTAAAAGCAATGATTCCCATACGTCTTACTGTACCGGCAAATTCATCTGCTTCCTGACGGATATACTTTTGCTGTAGTTTACCAAAGGTTTCTTTAAATACTTGGCGTTGCTCTGCGGAAAGCTGGACATTTATTTTGTTGCCTTTCTTGAGCTCTTTATTTAATTCAAAAAGGTCTAATCCTAATTTTCTAAAATATTCGTCTAAATCCCCATTATCGTTTCCATCGAAAACATCTGCCCAAATAGGCTTAATATCCATGGTATAAAACATGAAACGGCTAAATAAACCATTTTCAGCATCTGGGATTAAATTAAAAATCTGACGTGGTGTTCCTGTTAGCAATGCTGATAAACAAGGTTTATCAATATCCACATACTCTCTATCTGTTCGTCTGTAGTAACTTATGGTTTCGTGATGGAAAGCTTTTCTAAATCCGTCGCTGTAATTGCCATAGTCGCTTTTAAATGCGCCTGCAATGGTATCTCCTTCCGTTTCAAAAATCATCCCTTCGCCTTTATTATCGTTTAACAACTGAAAGAAACCTGTTGCGCTATTATTTGCAGGGATAAACAGCATCAGCTCTGGCGGTGGAACAGGTTTAACGGCATCCGGATTATCCTTTCTTGATTTATTGAAATGTGCCAATTCTTGGTCGTAAACTTTTTTGAGTTTTTTAGCTTCTTCCCTTAATGCGAAATGGACGGGTTGGAGCAACTGCCGGCAATGCACTAATCGCCCTTTTCCTGCGGAAGCTTTAGCGGAAACAAATAGGAACAGGTTTGGATAGGTCTTTTTATTATGGTACATGCCATAAATATTTGGCAATACCGCAGATATGCAGACGATGGAAGCTAATAGTAGAATGTCCCGTTCCTCTTTACTTTCGGCAACATTCATGATGCGTTTAAGGAAATCAGGAAGTTGAGTAAAAACGTCATCTGAAATTAAAGGAAGATTTACTTGTTCTGGTTGCTCTTCTTCTTTTTTGGTTGCACCGATGTTGATTCCAGCAGTTTTTAAATGATAGAAAAGCGTTTTGAGTGTGATGCCACTACCGTTTGATTTTAGGCAAGCATCGTATTGTGTTTCTGATTCCTCAAATTTATAATCGGGATATAGGCTACTGATTCTGTGAAAATAAGTTCTTCCCTCTTCTTTAAGTTCTGAAGTTAAAGCGAAACCAATATCTCGCCACTCGGCATAATTGGAAGTAATATCGATTTGTTTTTCTTCCAATTGCTTGATAAAATCTTCTATCTCTTGGTTTGATGCTTTACTTGGTTCTGACGCTTTTTTATCTTCTGGTATCTGATTTAGCCAGTCTTGTGGCATGAATTTTTTCTTTGTCATGTCTTTATAGGTATTTAGGATTGATGTAAACACTAGGGTCGTGACCTAAAAAGCAAGGACGTGAAATGTCCTTTCCTGAAGAGTCGACTTTTAGCTGATAGGTTTGCTGGATGTAATTACTAATTGCCAAAAAGTAATTGAGGTGCGTATCGGTTTTGATATCAATTGGAACAATCCATTTTATACCGTTGCCCGATGGCGATATGAAAAGCAACTCTGTTTCAAAATACTCGTCGTTGAGTAATTTCTCTTTTGTTTCTTCCAGCTCTTTAACATCATCGAAGTCAAGGGTAAGTAATCCCGAATGCTTTAAAAGGTTCTTATCTGCTCGTTTAGAAAAAGTACCTGAGAAGGTTACATAATCGAAAGATGCTGATTTGTAATTTCTCGCCGTTGGTTTATCCGCTAAGTTTCTAAGCGTAAATGTTTGTTGCTTATAATCTTCGCTAACAATAAATTGAAATACCTGACTTAAATTAACAGTTGCATCTGGATTGATGTTTTTTACTGGTGCTTTGAAATAACTGAAAGATGGAATTAGCTTTGGTTTCGGTGCCATTTCTAACCAGTCTATTGCCGTTTCCTCTTCTTGCTTCTCTTCAAGATTTAGAAATAATGCCTGGTTAATTTGCTCCAGTAATTCTTCTCCTTCTTGTTTGAAATGTTGCGAAGCAAAATCGAAAACATCTCCTGCAATTGTTGGGTCATCTATATCCTCATAAGTTGCAATTCTATCTTTGATAGTGATTTTTATGGTGCTATTATCCCGCAAGGGATTGGCAACAGGAATACAATTCCTTCCCCGAAGGGAAAGAACTGTATTTGAGTTGTAGCATCTAAACACATAGGCAAAAATCTTTAGGCCATAATGTGTTTTGGAAATTATAGTTTCTCTACTTAGTGCCATTATTCTTGTTTTTAAGGTGTGAATAATTGCTTTCTAGTAGTTTCTCTATGTCTGTAGCTTTATAGTAAAACTTGCCGTTAATCCTTGAGAAGGGCAAAGTACCTGAGTCTCTTAGGTTCTGCAAAGTTCTTAAGCTAATTCTAAGAGCTTCCTGAACTTCGTCCCCGTCAATCCAGTTTTCTTTGAATACTTCTAACCGTGTTTTACGAAAATTATAAAGGGTGGCTTTGATGTACTTTATCTCTTGACAAAGTTCCAACATCATGTTCAATAACTCGCTCATTATACCACCCTCCCTTTCTTGATTAGATAGTTAGCGGATTGCGTTTCTATTTCGTCGTTACTAATCACACGGTTACGTAATAGCCACTGGTCAAGCTCTGTCCGTTTGAAATAAAGCTTTTTGCCGTTAGGCTTATAATACGGGATACAGTTAGTGCTGGTCAGCCTGTATAAATGGCTGGTTGATAGCTCTAAATAAAGCGCAGATTCGTTAAGGTTCAGCACTTCCTTTTGTAATAATGTTTGGCTTTCTAAAAGCCTTTCAATTTTCTCTAGACGTTCAATTAAAATGTCCATGTTCTTAAATGTTAAAGTTAGAAATGGACTTTGCGCAAAGTCATAAACTGTTCATCAGCTTAATGTTACAAAGGACGGGAGAAAGGCGTGGTACTGAAATTTAGCTAATTTTGGTATTAGCTATTTACTCATATACAGATTGTTATGAGATTTACTGGTATTACGTTTTGGTATTAAGTAGAGTTAATACCGGATTAGTATTTGGGGATATTTCGTAACCAAATATTGGTTTCGATGAAGTCGCTGATTTTGATTTTATTATTTCTAAAAATCCTAAACTTCTTATCGATGTTGGATTTGTACCTGTGGTTAAGGAATTTGCGATATTCTCTATCATTAATGGGTTTACCTAATTTAGCTTTTAGAAAAATTCCCTTTTCAATCATTGCTAAGGCAATTAATTCGAAGTTTTCGGAATTATTAGTGGTTTTGTTTTTAATAAAAAAATAGTTTTCATCAATGTAACCCATTTCGTAAAGTTTTTCTTCAAAGTGTGAAAACCTATCTGCATTACTGACTATTTCCTTATAAGGCATAACATCAGGATTTGGCTCTCTAAAATCAAAAGGTTGCGGTGTGAACTTGGCTTTTTTGGATTGCTTAAAATGCTCCTTTTTGACTTCTTGTTTAAGCTCTTCGGGAACTTCTTTTATAAAAGATTTATAATTGAAACTATGAAAAAAATCTGCTTGGATGATGGGTTCATCTAAAAAATCAAAATCTATTTGGTCTTTTGCCAATTCATAAATCTCGATATATAGCCAGATTAAATAATTTTTAATGAGGTGGATGATATATATTTCATCACGGATGGACTTATTAGCTGGTAAGTTTATTTTCTCAAAATCGTAATCTTTACGCTCTATCACTTCCTGCGTATTCTTAAAAAACTGTTTTAAATGACCATCAGCTTTTAAAATTAGATAGCTTTTATGGTCTTCTTTGTCAGCTTCATTAAAGCTTTCGGTAAATTGAGTTAAATAGCTATAAACTTCATTTTTAATGATTCTGTGATAATACTTATATTTCTCATTTATGGCCGGTAGAAACTCTAATTCATGGCATGTAGGGAAAGAGATTTCTGGGGTTTCTAAAAGCTTAACCTTGTAAGTTGCCATTAACTTATTCTGTGGCAACCAAGGTGCCAATTGATTAAGTAGGATATCGTTTATGGTTGTGAAGTTCATAGCAGAAAACTAAAGGTCTAGGATAATTTTGTTAGTAGCTTGGATCTTCTTTTCATCGATAACCTTGGTGTAAATTTGCGTAGTCTTTAAATTTTTGTGTCCTAGAAGTTTAGATACAGTATAAATATCCGTACCTAAAGTTAGTTGAAGTGTTGCATAGGTGTGCCTAGCACAATGGAATGTGATTGTTTTACTTATGCCCGCTTTCATTACCCATTGTTGCAGTTTTAAATTATACCAAGCACTATACTTTAAATGTGTAAAAACTCGTTCCTCTGGTTTTCCTCTTTCGCCTAATAACTCATAAGCTTGTTGAGATATTGGAAGTGTTTCTGAGCCTTGCGTTTTCTTCTGGGTAAAGCGTAGATAATTCCCCATCTCTTTTGAATGTTGAACTTCGGACCATACCAGCTTGTTAATATCTGACCATCTTAATCCGGTTAAGGCACTAAAAATGAATGCTGTTTTTAGAATAGGTATTTCGCATTCCTCTTTAGCAACTGCTTTTAGTTCATCATAAGTTAGAAAATCTCTTTGAGGATCGCCGGGGCTTATCCCTTTAATGTCAATTGCTGGATTGCGCTGAATGATTTCTTCACGGGTGGCTTCTTTAAGTGAAGCTCTAATTTTATCGAAGTAGGAACACTGGGTGTTTTTTGAAAGCGGTTTATTAGATTTTGACCTGGCTTCGAATTGTAGGTAGTATTTAAATTTCTCTAGCCATCTGCTGTCTATTTGGTTAAAAAGGACATCCGTTTTAGCAAAGATTTTCAAATGCTTGTGCGCACTATCCCAATTGCCATAATTGCCTTGGCTGTTTTTACGTTTCTCTTTAAGTAGCGCTACGTAATCAATAAAGCTACCCTTTATCTTTTGAGCGTCTGTGAAGCCATAAGAACCTCTCTGTGCTTCTAATTTCCGCTTAGACCATATGTCATCGGCTAATTTAGAAGTTGCTTTATTCTCGTCCTTTTGCTGTTTAGAGAGCTTGTTGGTTTTGTCTGAGTGGAGATAAAGATTCAGGTACTCGTAAGAGCGTTTACCGTTTTGGTAGTATTCTAAGTACAGGCTTACTTTTGTGCCGTTGTCTCTTTGTCTTAATGTTACTTTCATGGTTTGGAAGATTAGTGTACAATTTGTTCTGGAAGATTTCAACCACAAACACACATCTTTTACACTTCTCCCATTTTGTTGCTAGCAACAAAATAAATGTTGCTGAACAACATTATAGCAACAAATTTACTAAATAAATGCCAATATAGCAACAAGCATTGCAAAATAAATATCTGAAAAACAGATAGTTAACAAGAAAAGACAGGGTGGTTATTTCCCGATACAGAAAGTGAAGTAGTACTGATTATCAATTAGTTATCCAAAAAAGGGACAAATAAGGGACATTCCTTATTTTCTCTTTTATTAAACGAAGATAATACTTCGAAAAGATATTATCACGAAAGTAATCGTTAAAATACTGGAATGAATTCAAACAACCCATTTTTAGTTCTTTTAGCCATACTACACAACAATTGATACTCATATTGCATCATACAATTAAAACGGCTGTATGGTTTTGCATATCCTTCTGAAAGCATAATCTCATTAATGCAGGAGCCATCACTTAAAAATACATAAGCCAGTGTTCTACCATAAGTATCATATTGGTTTTTCTCTTGAAGGATTAAACTAACATTTGTGCCGACTGGCGCCAAATCTTTTAACTTGTTAAAAGATAAAACACCCAAATCCATCAACAATTGACCAGGCAAATGAGTTTCTTTTTCATCTTGTACCAACTTTCTGCAACGCTTGATCTCTGGCGCATCAATTCCTAAAAGTCTAATTTCTTCTTCCTCTTTATTAAAACGATTACGAACGATTAATCCGTCTCCATCAACAACTTTTATAACATTAAGGTGTGTTCTTAGAACAGTATTTCCTTTTGCTTGGTATTGCATCATAATTCACTACTTAACACATTGACTAACAAACTATTGAATCCTAATTTTAAAGATAAAAATATTCATCATTAAATTTTTAAAAACATGGCAAGACAGACCGGCCCACTAAAGTACTCGGGCACATTAGGCGACATCAGACACTTTAAAATCAAAGGTCTGAAAGGAGATTTTGCAGGATTGAAAGGCGGGCCATCTGGCGACCAAGTAAAGACTGGACCAGAGTTTAAACGTACTCGGGAAAACATGAACGAATTTGGCGGATGCGCCATTGCGGGCAAATCAGTTCGAATTGGTTTATCTCAGTTGATGAAGCAAATGAGTGATTCACAATTAACCGGAAGGTTAACTGGGATCATGAAAAAAATCAATTTGGAAGATCAATCTGAAGCAAGGGGTTATAGAGCAATTTTGATTTCTACGCAACCGCAGTATTTAAAAGGTATTGGATTTAACAAGAATGTGAATTTTGATAGCATCTTCTTCGCTCCTTTTACATTAGCTGGAACTGCCGGCAGAGACGGATCTACTTTAACTGTTGATGCGTTTAATCCTTTAAGCTTTGTAAATGCACCAGCTGGCGCAACTCACTTCCGCTTAATCAATGCTATTTCAGTAGTTTCAGATTTTGCTTTCAATGCTCAATCCGGAGCGTACGAACCAATTGATTTGGAATTGAATGAACTTTCAAACATCAGCTACTCTGATTATTTGGATTTATCTGCGCCAACTGCTACTCCAACGGTTGTGACCAACGCCTTACCTGGCACACCAACACTTACAACAGATGTTACAGTTTTGGGTTCTGTTGGTATTGAGTTTTATCAGAAAGTTGGCGCCAATTATTACCTTTTCAATTCTGGTAACGCTTTAAAAGTTCAGGATATATTTTAACTTAGATAGGTTTCAGAGCCAGAGAGCCTCGCAGTTTTGCGAGGCTTTTCTTTTGCGTTCAAAATTATATATAGGTGCCTTACCTATTACTAATATCGCAAATGAGTCCGAATTAACAACGACAAGCACATTTATTAGCGCCGTTGGGCATAACGATGGAAGACGATACGTTTTGCTTCACTGACGAGCTTTAAGTTGCTTAAGTAAAGGCTTTCTAGCTGTTCCAGCTTTTTTAGGGTTTTTATAGATTCTTCAAACGTTCCCCCTGCTTCATTCGCTCGGATACTTGCATCAAAAATCAACGTTTTTAAATCATTTAGCGTTATAAATAGGATAACCGACCCTTTATGGATTGCGTGAAATGATTTTGCTTTCCATAACCCATAAAACAACCAGTAATAAAAATCCATCTGCGCTTCATCATCTGCAACAAACACAAAACAGTTGGGACAACTGCTTTTTAACGGCTTACCGCTGTTTACTCCTTTGTTTAAAATAAAAAAATGTGGCTGGCGGTAAATTCTGCCTGCTGAATGTGTCGAAATCTGTAATTGTTGCATAGCTTATCGTTAAAAAATTTGCTTGTTGCACAGCGCACATTTTTAAAAGAAAAGAGAAAAAAAACCGAAAAAAAAAAGAAAAAAGAAAGCCGAATAATTGGGGGCGAGGGTTAAAAAATAAAAGGAAACGGAATAAATGAAGGGTGGTGCGATGGCTTGTGTTTATGCCGTAGTCTTTTGTTTTTTAAATAGCGGGGGGCTGTGTGAGCCACCTAACTTTGCTTATTTTTTTATTTTTAGCTAGAAGAATTAGAAAGGAGATTTTATTATGGAAAACCCATTTGAATTAATTTTGAAAAAACTAGACAGAATAGAGCGATTGCTTTCTGGTTACAATGAAATTGCCGACGGAACAGGCATTGTTTTAAATGTGAAACAAACGGCCGAATACACAAACCTATCTGTATCCAGGATTTATAAGTTTACTTCACTGAGATTGATACCGCATTATAAGAACGGTAAAAAGCTTTATTTTAAAAAGAATGATTTGGATGAATGGTTAACTCGGACAAAAGTTGAAACAAAAGAGGATATAGAAAAAAAAGCTATCAATTACATTATTAAGCATCCGAGGAAATATTAAGACACAAATACCCGGGGGAACACACACAAAATTAAAATGGTGCCTTATTATGATGTGGGCAGGTAAAAGCAAATTAGCGATGCTTTGATTGGAGCAAATGGATGGGTAATCGGTAAAAACTGAATTGCTTTGCAGGGTTGGCAAAGTTGCGAAACTTGCAAAGTTTGCAATGTGCAAAGGGAAAGCGATTGGTTTTTAACGGTGCTTTGGGTTTTGCGTAATGAAAAGTTGAGGTGTTTTGCTGAGCGTTGTTGTGGTTGGGGGAATAAATAAAAGTGGAATGGAATGTAGGTTGCGAAACTTGTGTAGCACCGGAATGTAATGCAACGTTATGTTTACCCCTGCCTAAAACAAAAGGGCATGACCAATATTATCATTTTAATTTTGTAGCCTATTAAAGGGTGGGTGGGGGATTTGTGGCTTGAGCGTTGGGTGTGGGGCTATTTAACATAATGTCATTATAAGACAAGGCATCGCCCGTAGCTTTAGCGTAGCCTTTTTAGGTTGTTTTATAATGCCACATTATGTTATTTAGCTTTGGTTTGTTGTTTTTGGCGTAAGTTGCGAAGCGTGGGAATGGGGCAACGGCTTTTTGTAATGAGCGTTTGGATGGCTTAAAGCAACCGCAAGCATGAGGATTGATTTGTGCCATAGTGTTTTGGGTTTTACAAAAAGTACGACAAAAACAACAAAAGAAGCGATGGAAATTAGCGGGATGATTGCAGGTGTAAAATGTTGTAAAAGAGTGCTTTTGATTAAATCTATTTATTTTATATATATTTGAACTTCGAAACGATTATCCTATGAGCACCATACACACTATATCAGATTACATTATCTTTAGATTGAAAGCTGAAGGAGAAAATGATTTGAGTGCGTTAAAACACCAAAAGCTTCTTTATTATATCCAAGCGTGGCATCTTGCTTTTTTTGGTAAGAGAGCTTTTGATTCCGATTTTCAAGCTTGGATCCACGGGCCTGTAAATAGAGAAATCTATGAAGTTTATAAGGACAGAAAATATCTCTACAGTGAAATGAAGATGGAAGACATACAAAATATGGACTCTGTACTTGAGGTTAAAGGTGAACTAAAAGAACATGTTGACACTATTTTAGAAACGTATGCAAAATACACAGCAATACAACTCGAAATAATGACACATGACGAAGACCCATGGATTGAAGCGAGAAAGGGATATTCTGAGAATGAGAGATGCGAAGTAGTTATAAGTAACGAAACGATGAAAAGCTTCTATGCTAATAGACTGAATTAAATGAGCAATTTCAAACCAGTCATAGGCAAGGTAAAAGATACCAACAAACCCAACGTCGGAAACCGAATAAAAGACCAATTAACTTGGTCTTTTTCATTTAGATATTTTAATCAATCTGAATATTTTGGACTCGGAGAAATAGATAGTAAATGGTTCGTTTCTGTAATTAATAGATTAAGAGATTTAGGAAAGGAAGATATTGAAAGTTTTATAAAGGATCATAGAGTAAAAGATTCTAATCGATATCATAAAATAGACTGGGACGCTAACAATATCCCTATTAAACGAGAAGATATTTATTGGGTAGATAAGAATATCATTGAAAATGAAGAAGATTATCCATTTTTTCAATTCCAAGTCTCTAAAGGGCTTGGTAGAGTTATCGGTTTTTGGAAAGAAGATTACAGTGCTTTTTTTATAGTACTATTAGATCCTAAACACAATATGCAACCTTCAAAAGATTTCAATTATAAAGTTGACGATACTAGTATATTACCTTGTGAGTTTACCGCTTTAATATGTGAATTGGATGAAATCAGAGGTACAGAATGTTTAAATAAAGAATGTGGTTGTAGGCAAAAATTAGAAAAATTGCCGACAAATTATCATAGAGGAAGATTTGTATATTTTCAACTTGATGAAGATTTTTATAGTGAGTTTATAGAAGTTACAAAGAATAAAAGTATCAGAGAAATTATTGAAAATGGTTTAATAAACTAACCCCAAGCTAAATAGTCACAACCGAAATTCCAGTTAGAACAACTATACTTAATGTAAGGATTACCATTTCTATTAATACCTTCTTTTACTATTCTATCACCTTCTTTACAAATAGGACACTTACTATTTGCATCTACAATATAATTTGGGTCAATTTCATCAATAAACTTTGATTTGTATGTGGAATTTGTAGTAATAAACGTTTTCCTTTTTGACCTTGTTAATGCTACATAAAACAACCTTCTTTCTTCACCATTTTTAAATTGGTCAGATTTTGAAAGCAATAAATTCAAGATTGGGTCATCCGCTTGCTCAGATGGGAAGCCATATTGACCTGAAACACAATTAAGGATTATTACATAATCTCCTTGTAAACCTTTAGAACGATGAACTGAAAGGAATTGAACAGGAAGATGTGGCAATTCTAAATATGTTATTGTGAAATTTTTCTCTACGTCATTATACTTTACAGAAAACAAATCTGTTCTTTCTTTATACAGTTCAATTATATGATTGTAACGAGATAAAGCAAGTATCTTTAGCTTTTTATTACTTTCTAAGGACTCTGCGTTTATTTGGTTTAAAGCCTCAATAAAAGGGTAAGGATCATCATTTTTAAAACTATTACTTAGAATAATTTCAATTGGACTTAAAGTATCATTAGTAAATGGTTTTAATTCTTTTGCAGTCTGATTTGGATTAGCTAAAATAAACTTACTACTAATATCTATCATACTACTGCTGAATCTATAAGTTGTTTCAATTTTAGAAAACTCAGTTACACCAAAGTGTTTTTCAAACTCAGTAAATAATGAAATATCGCTACCAGCAAAACGATAAATACTTTGCCAATCATCCCCAACTGCAAACAATCTACAAGACTTGTTACTTTCTAATAGTGAATTTATTAATTTAAAACGACCAATAGATGTGTCCTGAAATTCATCTATAATAATGTATTTATACTTGTTTTTAAATTTGTTTTTAGAAATGTATAGTGCTGCATCATTAATCATATCACTAAAATCTATGAGATTTTTAGATTTTAGAAATTTATTATATTTGACAAGTATTGGCGTGAAAATATCTAAGAAAAGTAAATAACGATTTTTGATGGAATCATCTTTATAATTCTCTATTTGGTCAGTTAGATTCTTTATTTCAAAATTATTAGACTTAAATAGATTTAGAAAAGTGTTAATTAAAGTATCTAATGCAGAAACTTCATCTTTTGCAATAGAATTTAAGATTTGCCAAATTTCATCATTTGTTCTTTGCTTAAAAACTACTCCCTGCACTTCTAATTTGGTTTTGAGGTTTGCTAACAATACACCTTCTTTATTCTCATAGGAATAGGTTTCTACCAAAGTTGTTTCATAATTTGTATGAGTATCACGTTTCCAAGCAATGTCGGAATTGTATTTGTCCTTTGCTGATAAGCCATTGGAACTACTAAACCAATTTGGAACATTATTATTTCTATCAATCAAGCCAAAATGTTCAATGTAAATATCATAATCAGGCAAGTAAAAATCAGGCTTATATTGTGCATAAATATTGTCTGATGTCTTGTATTGATAAGGTTCTTCATATTTGTAATTTACCCCATTAAGGAATAAAAAGTTTGCAATTTGAACCTCTTCTAAACTTTTACAATATTCCCTCAACATTGTTCGCCTACCATTGATGACTACTTCAACAGTTTTGTATGTTCTTATATTGTTATCTTTTAGGTAAGTGATATACTCACCGTGACTCTTGAAATCATTGACATCTTTTGATTCTAAACGATATTCTGTAATAAACTTAATAACCTTGCTTGCATAATCACTGTCTTTGAAAAGTGAATTAAAAATATTACGCATTTCTGTATAAAATTGCTTTTCTTCAATAACAGAAGGCATATCGTTTGTCGCTTCTCCAATTACTTTTCTGCCGAATGAGTGAAATGTATTAACTTCAATATCAATATTCATTTTTTGCTTGATACGATGTTTCATTTCATCACTTGCCTTTTTAGTAAAGGTTATTAGAAGTATTTCTTCTGGTTTGATTTTGAAACGGTCAATTACATAAGCGACCTTGCCTGCTACAGTCGTAGTTTTCCCACTACCCGCACCTGCAATTACTAAATTATTATCTTCATCTTTTATTACAGCTAAACGTTGTTGTTCATCTAATGATTGACCTTCAATATTAGAAAATAGTGTGTCACATTCTTTTAATTCACGAACCACAAAATCTTTATTGTATTTTGTACGAATTGTACCGCCAGTTTCAAAGTATTTACACAATTGTTTAATGTCGGAAACAATTGTATTTTCTAATTTTAGTGTTTCAATTTTATATTTGTATAACTCGTTTTTTAATGCTTTAACAGTTTCTTTCCAAGCATTTAATTTATTGTTATTGAAATAACCATCTTTGAATGAGATATGTTTTTCAAACGCTTTATTAGCTTTTACAACATTAGGATGCATAGCCTCTACAATTGCTTTTTCTTTTATTCGTTTCGCTTCTGCCAGTTCAAAACGTATTCTCTCCTGTTCTTGACGTTCTTTTTCAAGTTTCTCAGCTTCTAATCTTCTCTCTAATGCTTTTTTATTTAGCTGAATAACTATATATGCTATTACTATTATTAGGATTATAGCAATGAAAACTGTTAATGGTGTATTAGAATTAAACATTTAATGTATTGATATTTAATTGGATGAGAAAAACTCTGACAGCATACAACTGAACGAAAACCGAAGGTTTCGTTCTATTCTTTGTAAAGGTGTAGATCTGCTTTTTCTTACCATATTATTGTAAAACCTGTTTTATTAAACTCATTATATACTCTAAATCCTTGTCGTTTTCTATTTGGATTTGATAATCACCATTTCCTCTATGCCCAATATTTGAAACATCTTTTACTAAATCTTTTGGGTCATCAAGTGTGCCTATTTTCGCATTGATAAATATTTTTAATGACTTCTTTTGAATTTCAATATCTGAAATGTTTGAGCCTTTTTTAAATGCTATGTAATACTTCTGCGGTAATATTTCTATGCCATCTGTAAGATTGAGTATTGAAGATTTAAACTTCTCGTATAATTCAATAGTGTAATCCGAACCATTGCTATAATGGTCTTCCTCTGTGTAAACTTTGATGTTCTCTTTTACTTCTTTTAGGTTTTCGCTGTTCTCTAACAAAGGTTTGATACTTGGAGCACCACTACTCTTTTTAATTGTATTGATGCTTATTGTATTATTTTCAAATTGCTTAATCTCCCATAATTCAATACCAAAATCTTTAAAATCACTTGCAGATATTTGGTTATCGGTAAAACTTGGAGAAACAAAAGCAACTCTTGATTGAGACCAGTCAACATCTTTGCTGTGTAAAATATCTTTTAAGGTTTCATTGTATGTTAAGATAAACTCTGCCTTATTCTGGAGCATTAAATTTAAGTAGGTTAAACCTTGGTCAACTACACTATAATTTTTATCCCTCTTGTATTCAATAATAATAAAGGCATTGGTTTCCTTATCATAAGCAAGTGTATCAATACGCTTGTTTTTAATTGTAAATTCAGATTTGACAAACAACAAACCCATAATGTTTTGAAGGTTGCTTTCAAAAATTGATTGTATTTCACGTTCAAGTTTAAAGGGCTTTTCTTTAACTTGTACTAACTTATTTCCTGTGGTGTTATATATAATCATAGGCTATTTAATGACCTTTCAAAATCATCACATAATTGGTTTAAAATATCTTTTGTTTCTCGTACAAAGAAATCGCCTAAATCTTTATTCCTTATGGTGTATTTCCTGTATAGCTTTGTGAAGTCTAAATAAATCTCATCTTGAGAAAAGGCAGAGCCTTCATCTTTTATTTTAGCAATTAATCTTTGGCCGTTATCATCTGTTTTGATGAAATCAAAAAAGGATGATATTTTCTTTTCAAACTCTGCAATCAATTCTTCAATCGCTTCTTCTTCCTGGTTACGTTTCTCTATTACTTTGAGAATATTGTATTTGTACTTGTTCGGCTGGTCTGAGCCTGTTGGCGATGGGTTTTTAGGTTTATTCTCTTTGTCCCTTGGCTCTATTGGTGCGATAATACCAATTCTGTTATCAAAGTAAATTTCGACATCATCAATAACCTCAGATTGCTTATTGATTTGGTTATAAATCATATTGTATTTTCGCCAAAACTCAATAAATAGGCTTTCACTAAACTTAGGTGCTAAGTCTATTACAAACTCAATTAGATTAAGGATTTTAAAGTACTGTAATACTTCATCTTTTATTTGCTTTGCATCTGCCTTTGAACCTTTAATAAACGCATCTAAAGCATCCTCAATGCCGATTATAAGATTGATATCTGGGTTTGAAGTATGGTAGCTTTTAAACGCAGGGAAATGAGTTTTGAAAATACTATTGGTAGAAAGTGTTTTTAATAATTCAATGAGTTTTTCTTCATCGCCTAATGGGTCAAAATCAGATACTACCACATTACTAAAATGTTCAAATGCTACTTTGATATTTTTAACATTTACATTCTTATAAGAGAAATCAACTATTTTGCAATCATTCTTGTATTTGGATGTTCTGTTTACCCTTGAAATGGTTTGAATTGCGTTAATACCTCTTATCTCTTTGTCTAAGAATAATGTATGTAGTTTTTGTTCGTCAAAGCCTGTTTGTAATTTATCTACTACTATGATGATACCATTTCTATCCTTTTTCTGAAAATTCTGAAGGACTGTTTTTTCATTTAAGCCACCATTTAAACTACTGCAACTTCTGTGTTCTTGACTATCTGAATAAACAATGTAAACAGGAGCTTCCGCAAATCTTTCGTATTTCTTGTCTTTTACTAACTCCTTGTAGTGTTTATCAATAAAACCTTTGTACTTGATTGCTGCTGGAATTGAAGATGTTGAAAGCATTGCCTTTGCTGTACCTCTAATGTTGTGGTAAACACTACTCACTAAACGTTCTGCTATAAACTTTGAAATTGCTTCAATACGTTGTGTGTTTAAATATATTTTCTTTTTCCTAATGGCATATTTTTTACCTTCTTCATCTATCCCGGTATCTGTATTTTCTGGTATATCATCATACCCAAAATCATTTTCAAAACCTCTTAGTTCATTATCTGGTATTTCGAAATACATTTTAGCCGAAACAGGAACTATACCTTTTATTGGATTTAAAATATAGCCATCTTCGATAGCTTCACGCATTGTGTAACTATCAAAAGGAATCCATATTTTTTCAGCTTCTGCATACTTATTAAACTCGCCGAACCTTGCTAATGTGTGGTCGCTTGGTGTAGCAGTAAAACCAACAATTAGGTTTTTCTTGGTTTGGTTAGATTGGTACTCTTTACTCTTATCAAAACTGCTTTGTAGTTCGTCAAAAACGCTTATCATTTCTTCGTGTTGTGTACCGCTGTTGCTTCTATGAATTTCATCTATCAGAAACGCAATACGAAGTTTTGCCAGTTTCTTTACTGCTGTTTCATCTAAGATATTATCTACTGCTGAAAACTTTTGAAGATTAACTACTACTATCCTTTTATCGCTACTTAACGCATCAATAAAACTTTTACGATCGTCTGCCTCTACGAACATTCCTTTTTGGATATTCATATTGTGCATTTTAGAATCTAACTGGTCACGAAGTTGAAGTCTATCAACAACAAGCATTACTTTGTCATAGATATACTCTCCGTCTTTTCTAAGGTCTTTAAGTTGTAATGCAGTCCAGCCAATGATATTACTTTTCCCAAAACCTGCTGCATATTGAAGTAGTAATGAATATACTGTTTTGTTGTTTTGATATTTGAGCCTTTTATTTATCAAATCTTGGGTTTGAACATCTCCCAATCCTTTTGCCTTTAACTCTTTTTCTAATTTCTTAATAAAATAATCTGGGTCATTTTCGTGGATTAAAAACTCCTCAATCTTGGCTAACACCTTATCTGTACCAAACTTTTGCTTTGGTCTTGGACTGATTAAGCGACCATCATTATGCTTGTATTCTTTGGTTTTGCTTCTTTCTTTTTTGATTAGATCCCTTTCTATGAAATTGTAGTAAAGAATCTCTTTTTCAATCATCTTTTTATCATATAAAGCCTTGAATACTTCCTCAAAACGTTCTGTTTTAGATGCTTCTTTGTTTATAAGTGGGTATGTTTTGAACTCCTGTATAAACTTCTTTTCATATTGTTCAAAATCATAGCTACCGTTGGTTACTCCTGTTTTGATGTCGTCAAATAATGTAGATATGTTGCGTATTACAAAAGTTTCTGAAATGTCTGTTGCTGTGATGTGAATTGCTTTTTCAAATACCTTTAAAAAATCTTTTCTAATGGTTTGAGTTAAGTCGTTTTGGTCTGCTATTATTAAATACTCTTGTGCTGCATTTAGATAGTCTTTAGATACTTTTTTACGACCGTTTTTAACTGCTGTTTGGTTTGTCCAGTTACTTTTAAGTTCGCTATACCCTAAGAAAATACCATTAAGAAAAAAGGAAAGGTCAGGACGAAATGAAAAACACTGCTTACCATCATATTTGAAGGTATAGGGCAACTCTTGAACTACAGAAAACACATTTTGAGCAAATAGTTTATCTTCTTCCATTTCGCTACCACTTGGGTAGAAAAGATGCAATTTTACCCCCTCAAATGTTACTGATTTGTTGGTGTTGATAAAGATTGCCATATTCATAGATGATTTAATTTTTTCATCTAAGAAGTCTGTAAATGCTTCTAATAAGGCTTTTTCAGAATCAAACTTTTTGAGTAGCTTTTTATAGTTGGCTTTATTTAATGAGGATTCTGAAATAAATTGTTTTAAATCCTCCATTACAAAAAAGTTGGAAGAAACCGTATTTGCCTTTGCTTCTTTATATTGAAGACCGTCAGGTCTTTCACAAAAGAAGTTGATTAAGTATTTATCTTGTAATTCTAATTCTTTCATTTTGCACAATTAATTTAAATTACCCATTACAGATTTGCTTATAACCGAATCTTTTAAATCTTTAAGGTTTTGCAGTTCATCATTAATACTTTTATAAATACTATCTATTAATTCTGTTTTTGAAGAGAGAAAATCTGCTATTTGTTTTTGTTCTTCAATAGGTGGGTGTACCACTAATGCATTAGCAATTAGTTTTTGATTTAACATTTTCGCCCCATAAATATTTTCTGTAGCTGCTAACATTAGAAATAAAGGAAGCATATAGTAATAAAAACCTAAATCGATCTTTTTATTTGGGAAAATTGACAAAATGGCCTCATTTGTGTAACAATCTTTGGTTGTAAATGCAACTTTACCAATAGATAATTTAAAACTATAAAGCAAAGAACCTTTTGGTGTAACTGGAATGTTTGCAACTTTAATAGCTTCTGAGGTAAGTTTTATTTTAGAATCAGAAATATATTTAGAGTCATTAATATCAGAAATACATATCCATATATTTTCACCTTCAAAATACGATACGTTTGAAGTTGGAGGAGTACCACCTGTTGTATATTTTAGAACAACATCTTTGAATCTTTTAACCTCCCAATGAACAGGAATTTGACCAACCCAAGGTATACCGCTATCTTTATAATTAACCTTTTTATCTAAACCCTTGGTTATAATATTATTGACTATTGAATTTAGATTATTCAATTCATTTTTGAGTTTTATTATATTCGATTCTATACTTGATATTTCATTAATTGTAATTGGCTGATAAAATAATTTGTTAAAATATACTTCAGTGCCAATATTATTGTTTAATAACTCAAATGGTCGATTATTATATTTTGTGATATAACTTAATATTCTTTTTTCATTTTCTTTAATATCGGGCGAATATGGTATGATGTCAAAATCCTTTTGTAAATCTTTGGTAAGCTCAACTGTTATGACAATACAGGCAACTTTTGTTTTTGTCGCTTTTTTGAAAGCTGATTTGATTACTATTTTACCACAGCCTAACTCAGTTTTTTCACCTTTTATTTCTTCAATAATGGTTTCTTTGTCTTGACCGTACCAGTAGGTTGCTTTTTTGGTAAATACCTTTACATCTTGTGCTTTATAATCTATTGCATTGATAGTTGGTTTAATATCGTCATTGAAATAATCTTGTAATGATTTATGTTTTGATTTATCAAAAGAGGTGATTTCAAATGCAGTATATGTAGTTGTTTCATTGTCTACTGTAACTTCAATTTTAGTAGGTGCTAACTTGATGCTTTTTTCTTCTACTGTTTCACCTGCGCTGTTTACTTTGGTTGGCATTTCGAGATACTTACCGTTTTCATCTACATTGGTAAGCATAATGCTTTGCTTGTTATAATAGAAGTGCCACTTATTGTATATTTTTGAAAATATATTATTTGAAAAATTAGTAAAAGCATCAACTACCTCCTTTCTATTATCTGGGGACATTTGTTTTCTTTTTTTACCTCTGCTCTTTGTTAGATTTTCAAAAAGTTCACTTGCATTTATAAGTATTATTTTATCTTTTCTAACAACATCTTTATTTTTATTAAAGACCCATAAATAAGTGTAAATATTAGTATTAAAAAACTCGTCTGTTGGTAATTGGATTATTGCCTCTACCCAGTCTTTGTCAAAGAAGTATTTTCTAATGTTGCTTTCGCCACTCCCCGCATCACCGAATAAGGAAGATCCATTATGTACGACTACTGCAATACCTTCATCTGATAGATGAAAGAGGTTGTGTTGAGCAAATAGTAATTGCCCATCTGAAATGGCTGGTAACGCTATAAATCTTTCGGTTGTATCATTATATATATCTTTTTTGTAACCGTCCCAAGGAATACCGTGTGGTGGATTAGCAACAATTACATCAAATTTTTTCTCGATAAACGAAATATTAGTTAAAGTATTTCCATACTTAATTTCAGAATCCTGCCTAAAACGGCTTTCAATTTTTGCCAATGCATATAAACTATCATTCCAGTCCTCACCAAATGTTTTCGTTGGACGTTTGAAATTCTCTTTAATTTTATCTTCTACACCAAAAAGTAAGTTACCGCCTCCACAGGTAGGGTCATAAATAGTTAAAAATTTATCACTGTCCTCAATTTTAGAGGCAATTAACTCTGTAATTAGAGAGATAATATCATCAGGTGTATATTGCTCTCCAGCTGTTTCTGCTGAAATATCGGCCCATTTTCTTTTAATGTGTTCTTCAAGCGTTGTAATCTCAGAGTTACTAAAAGGTGTTAAGTCTATTTCGCTCCAAGCTTTAACAGTTTCAAATAAGATACGCTTCTTTTTTAGCTGACCACTAATGCCTGAAATATCTAAGAACTTTTCTTCTTCTGTACCTTTATCTACGCCCAATAAATATTTCGTTTCAGGGTCAAATGATTTTAAGTAACTGTGAAAGTCAACATCAAATGTTTTATCGTTTTTACAGATGTCTTTTAAAGACTTGTTTTTACGTATTACATAATCATTATAGCCTAAGCCCTCTAATTGGAACATTTCTACAAAGTCCTCAATATTGTCTCTGCCAATTTCTTCTTCTAATCTTTTTGCTTCTCGTATTAATCTACTTTCAACCATTAAAAGGGCAAAGTAGGGCATCATATATTTTGGAAAATCACTTTGCTTTATACCTGAGGCAATTAATAAATCGGCTGTTTTCCAAACGTCTGATTCGTGTTTCAATATGTTTATGTTCATTGTCCTTTATTATTGATTGAAATCGTTGAAGACGATTTGTATTGCTTGTTTACCTAATTGCTCTTCTTTTATGATAAGCCTTATCTTGTCAGCTATCCAAAGGATTTGTAATTCATCTTCTTGTACCCTAAAAAACTTGCTTAAAGTTGTAAGGTGCTTCCGGTTGATAGGCTTTTCGTTGTTTTCGACTTTACTTATAAATGCACCGTCAACTTCTATTACCGCCCCAACCTCCCTTTGCATTAAGTTTTTTTCATCTCTTAACTGCCGAAGTTTATCGCCTAAGGTGTTTATATGAAATACTTGCTTTGTCATCTTAATTGAGTATTGATTGAAGTCTTTCTTTTTCGTTCCAGTTCACTAAAAGTGAACCTGTGTGATGTTCTAAATGATATAAGTAGCTTGCCAACTTATCAGGTACATAACCATCTGCAGAAGTATCTATGATAGAAACTTTTGATTTTATAAGTGTTTTTGCACTTGAATCATCTGCCATTTGAAAAAGCATATTTGCTTTTGAAATACTATTGGAAAAATAGAAATTTGAGCTACCTGTAACATAATTTACCAAAGACAATGTGCTTGGCGTATTGTTATAAATGGCATTGAACTTAATATCCTTCTTTTCTGGAATTAGGAAAGAATTTAAGTGTAACTTTCTTTTATCTGTGAATGATTTCAAGTATTCATTTGCGACTGATACAAACCGTTCTTTGGTTTCCTTTTCTTCTTTATCCTCAAAGGCTATTTCTGAAACACTCGCAATATTCTGAATAAATAAGGTAAGGTCGAACAACTTAGAAGGTATATCAATTGAATTTGCAGTTTTCAAATAATAGTATGTAATACCTTCAGTATTTGCAATCTGTTTAATTTCAAAAGAGTTTTGGAAGTGGTATAGTACTTTTAAGAAGCAAGTTTCTTCGCCTAATACAACATCATAAATTCCACTATTTAACCAACCACCATCAGAAATAACAAAATCATCCCCTTGCTTGGATAGAAATACTGAAATGAATCGATTGTTAGTTGTGGCGTAAGGTGTAATGATTTCTAATGAATTACCTCGCTGTTTGGTTTGCCATAATCCACCAAAAGCATTTTTTATGTCTGTGAAAATATCTAATAGGTTCATAGAAAGTAAATATTTTGATTAGGGTCTTCCTTAGTCATCTTAAAACCTAAGGTGTCTGTCATTATTTTGATTTCCGGGAAATCATCATCCTTTAATCTTGTATTTGATTCGTAGAAGAAATGAATAATACAAAGATTTATATCTTCTAAAGCCTTACTTTCTTTTGGGTCTAATAACTTATCGGTTTTATAGGCAATTTCAATTCCGTTTTCATTGAACTTGTGAAAATGAGGAGTAGTGATTTGTGATTCTTCAAAGCGTATACCGTCAACTTTATTTCTATGTGTTTCGCCATCACTATCGAAACGAAAGAATGGAGCTGGTAAAAATGATTTATACCTGAGTTTGAATTGGAAAAAGTCGTGGTTGTTTATCTTGACATGAACCAATAAAAACATCTTATCATCATTAGCAGTAGGGTGGATTACTTCCTCAATAGACTCAAAAGTATTATGGTTGTTGCTTTTCTTGTTTATTTCAATGACTTCTGCGAATATGGATTTCCTCTCTGATAACAAATTATTATAGAAAGAGTAATTCTCTTTGATTTGAGGAAATTGATGTTGACCCATATTGAACCATTTACTGACTTGTCCGAACTTGGACGAATATACTAGGTTTATTACAATATAGTTCATCATTGTGAGATTTTAGTATAATAACCCGTTTTAACACAAATTAAAATCGAACCTGTTGAGTTTTTTAAAAAACTATCCACAGAGCGGGGGGATAAATCGAATTGTTTACCAATAGCTACTGCTTCTTTTCTTTGGAAAACGGTATCTGGTAGTGCGTTTAAGAAACGCTTTTTGTTATCCGGGATTTCATAGTCTGGCTTTTTGTCTTTATCGGAGAGGTTATTATAAATTAATAAGCTGTGTGCTAAATAAACATCCGAAAGTATTATGGCATTGTTGAAGTCTTCTTCTTCACATCCTATAATTTCGTCTAAATCGCCATTATCAAATTTACGAAGTGCAGTAAAAATTAAGCAAAAGCGGAATACCATTAAGCCTAATCTAAACACAATACTTACTGCATCTTCGCTGGTAAATAAGGCTACATTGTTAAGTTTCCCTGTAAAGGAAGAATTCAGTTTAGCCCATTGCGAATCGCTTAATGTTACTTGGGTTTTATAGCTTGTTAAAAAATCATGAGCTTGAAGAATGCGTTTAGAAGTTTCTTCGAAAAGCTGATTCAAAGTTTTTTTGTTTGGATTTGGTGCCGGACTTTGCCATAATATTTCTGATTTAAAAGCGTAAAATATAAAACGACTGAATAAACCATCTTCTGCTGAGGCTATCAATTTGGCAACTTGATTAGGTGTACCAGAAAGTGCAACCGCAATTTTAGGTGTAGCTATTTCGAATAAAGTGTTGTCGGTTTTTCGTGTTACCGATACTTTTTCATGATGGAAAGCGCAACGTAAAACAGGCGAGTAATTGCCCCAGTCTTGTTTGTTTGCTCCGCTTACTGTATCGGCTTCAGTTTCACAAATTATAGCTTTGCCATCGTTATTTTTAAGTAATTCCAATATTCGAGCTTGACTGCAATCGCCAGGGATAAACAATAATTTGAAGGGAGGCTGTATTGGCTTTACTGGTGGCTCGCCCTCTCCTTTATAATTTCGTTTTAATAACTCATAACGGATCCTATCTTTTTCGAATTGTTCCATTGCCTTTGTACTCTCTGCGATTAAACGATTGTGTATTTCATCGCCTAACTTTTTTGCGTTCTTTAAAACACCTTTACCGCTTGCGGGTGGAGCAACTACAAAAGAAAACAAATGAGGAAACACTTCTTCTTGGCCGTAGATTCCGGAAACGTTTGGTAAACATCCGCTTAAAACTACTATGGCGCTCGTGAGGTAAACATCTCGTTTACGAACATCATCGTCGAATGCTTCCGCTGTGGTTTTCAAAATGGTAGGTAACGTGTCGTAAACAGATTGAGGTATTATTGGCGTTTCACTTAAAAAGTCAATGGTTGGATTATCGTCTTCGTCACTTTGCAGGTTTGTTGCATTTGCAGGCTTTGCATCTTTTGCAAACTCGGTAGCGTTGTTTTTATAAGCACTTTTAACGGATGTTTCTATTTCTGCTTCACTCAAATCGTATCTTGATTTTATAAACTCTGAAACATCAGCTTCTGGAATACCTTTGCGGTTACAATTACATGCTAATAAGTGTATAAAGTTATTGCGGTTGCCTTCCTGATAGGTTTGGATTTTCTCTGTAAAGACAATTGCTTCATTAAACTGTTTTGACCAATTTGATTCATTGGGTTCTGGCTTTTTATCTAAAGGAAGTTCTTCTGCCGTAGGTTGTGGAACGACTTCAAAGATTAACGCGTCTGGATGGATGATAATATCTGGGTCGTATGAGAAATAACAAAGGCGTGAAACGTCTTTGCCAGATTGGTCAATTGTTACTTCTAAAGCTTTTTCATAATATTCACAAAGTTGGACGTAGGCTTGAGCATGTTGCGAAAGATCTGCGTTTGTTTGAATGATAACTTTTATCCCAATACCGCTGGGACTAATAAAAGCGCAGAAAGTATATGGGGCTAAGCTCGCCTTGTCTTTTACTGTTTGAAGTGTTGAGCTGTCTAATTTATCGATATCTAAAATGATGCATTGACTGTATGTGGTTATTAAATCCGCTTGTCGTCCTTTTAGGAATGAGCCAGAAGTAGTAAAAGCTGGCAAAGCCTTTTTAAGGTTACTGGCTTCTTCATCTTTCCCATCTTCTAACTTCTGACGGATTTTGCCTACCGCAGACTTGAACTCTCCGTTTTGTATGCGCTGAAAGATTTCTTGGAAGTTGGCATCTTTTTGATATTTATAGTGATTTTTAAAGATTGATATATTTTGCATGATTTTCAGAGTTAAAAGTTAGGGACTGCGTGATAATTGTTAGCCAATAGGGTTTTTACATCCTTCATTTTGTAGTAGATTTTGTTGCCTACCATTGAAAATGGAATGATGTGTTGGTCTCGCCAAGATTGCGCTGTCCGTTTACTGATATTCATGAGTTGGATGAACTGCTGGTTGTCTAGGAAAATATCATCGTTGCTTTGGCTCATTTTTAGTAATAGTTCGATGTTGTTTAACCGGACGGTTAAATCTTCGAAAGCGTTTTCTGTTAGAAAGAAATTCTTTTCCATTACTTATGCCCTCCTATTTTACTTTTTGAAATAAAAGCATTTGCTTCTGCACTGATTTCTTGAGCTGTTTTTTTACGGCCCTGTTTAATCCAGCCGATAAGTTCTGCTTTAGAGAAGTATAAGCGTTTACCTTGTTTTGAAACTGGTATAGCGGAACGCTGTACCAAACCGTAGATGGTAGGCACCGAAAGGTTGATGACCTCGGAAGCTTGTTGGATGGTTAGGATTTGGTCTTCTTGTGGTTGACCTTTTTCTTGACTGAGCAAGATTTGCTCGATGTTGTTTAGCTTTTCGTGAAGCTGTAGGACTGCTTCGGGAAGCTGGTCGAATGTTGGTTTTTCCATTATAGTCATGGCTTTTTGTTTGAAGCCAGGACAATGATAGAGAGTGGAAAAAGTGGATTAAAAGGTGTAAAAGGTGGATTTGGTGGAAAGGGTTTTAAGCTATTTTTTAGCGGTTAAATATTTGTATAATCTTGATTTTTGAAACTTCTCTTTTTCTATAATTTCGTTTTCAAAAGGTAAAAAACATTTCTTAAGAAAGATTAAATATTCATATGAAATAGCTTTAGATGGGCAAGCTTCCCTAAATAATCTACAGCACTCTAAAGCGAACCTTTTATTGACACGTTGTTTTAACACTATACATTTACCTGACTCATAGCTTTGCCCAAGGAAAAAAGCTGTAAAAAGCTTTAATGTTTTCTCATAATCTGAGTCCGACAAGATTTCCTCTTCAGAAAACTGCTCCATGAAATCTTCAACAATAGCTTTCATTTCTTTATTGGCGTTATCAAGAGGGATTTCATCTGCTTCAATAACAGCGTTCGACAACAAACTTTTTCCAACCGTCTTAAGAGAGGGGGTTTTGTTAAGATGCGAAGAATTGGGGTCATTTTTCTTTAAAGGTATATCCAAGTTAAATGATAAGGCATTTTTCATTGCGTTGATACCATTACGAATTCGCAATTCCCTAGCCTCTTGTTCATCAACTTTCTTCTCCTCAAAACCATCATTTTTGTTACCGTTGTTGATCGGGCGAGCGACTTCTGGATTTTGTTTAGTCACACTTGCTATTGGAGGTTTTGGAATTTTTGGAAATAAAATTTCATAAGATACTTCCTTAACAGCCATAGATTTTTCGTTGATGGTTTCAGATTGGAAACCTGAACTGACATTTGACGGATCAATGACTTCCCTAAGCTCCTGTACGGATGTTGATGCTTCTAATAAAAAAAGACCGTACCAATAATTAAAAAAATCATATTGAATATGTTCTTGGTCTTTATTATACTCTGGCGATAGTGAATACCTAAGGCTTGGTAATTTTTCATATAAAAATTTTACTAGCTCATTATTAGTATGATTATGAAGGACTGTGTGGTATTGGATCTTATATTTAACTAACCATTTTTCAATCACGTTAAAATTTGTATGAGCATTTTCTAACAACGCGTTTAAAACATCATCGTAGTGCTTTAACGTAAACTTTATTTCAGAAGATGGCAGACTCTTTATTTTTATAGGAACTAAATATTTGAACTTCCTCACGCTCTCTTTTGCAATACCATAAAATTGCAGAGGTTTTTCTAACGCAGGATAATTGTAGGTAAAAACTAGTTCTAAATCACGTATTAATTTAATGTGCTCTTCCTCCTTTTTCTTAGACTTCATCTTTTTAGTTTTTGACTTAGGTGTTTTGGATTTAATGTCATCTTTATCTACTAAAAGGTCTCGTTGAATATCTAAAATTGACAGGCGCTTTTCTTCCCATTCATCAGGATGCGTAAATTCGTTAAACTCATGCAGTCTATTATTGTTTAAGTGATATATTACATCTACATCTTTTAAAAAATATTTGTTATCGTTGATTCCATGATTGGAGTAATTTGTTTTATCATGGTCGTAAGATATTTGCTGTGTTAAATCCCAATATTTACTTATCAGCTTAAAGTTTTTTGGGGTGTAATTTATAGCTTCTCTTGTTTTAAAAAATAAAACACTAAAAGCTCTATCGAAATCGAAGCTTTGATAACTAGTAGCGTTCCCATACATAAAGCCTTCCAATCGAAAAAAAGCATTGTTAATATCTTCACAAATTTGGGCGTAGGAAGTTGCTTTTTCTTCTGGAGTTAATTTAATAGCTTCAAAAACGTGGTTGCAGTGTTTACACGTCATTTCCCTTGCCTCTATCATAGCACCACAATTTTTGCAATTTTTCACATTTGATAGAATATTGTGCATTATAGATAGTAATGATTAATAAAACACAAAATATATAAAATAATTAAAAAACAATTACAATAAATTTTCCATGGCTTCATCGATGATAATGGTTTGCGTTTTAAAAACCATAATTAGTCATCAATCAAATTTCAGTTTAATCACATCGGAAGCCTGACGTTTTGTTTTATCAATAACCTTAGCATAGATCTGTGTGGTTTTTAAATCTCTGTGACCGAGCATTTTTGACACTGTGTATATATCCGTTCCGTAACTTAATTGCAGTGTGGCAAATGTATGTCTGAAACTATGGAAGGTAATATGTTTTTGAATACCGGCATCCTTAATCCATTTGTTTAAATGCGGTACAAAATGAGAAGTGTACGATAGTTCTTTAAATATCAAATTATTGTCGTCATTTATTTCGCCTAAAACATTAATAGCATCCTTACTTATCGGAAGATATTCTACTCCTTTTGTCTTTTGTTGCCGGAAAGGAATTGAGTACCCACCTTCTAACTCACTAAATTTTATATCAGACCAACGCAGTTGCTTTAGATCAGAAATTCTCATACCCGTTAGCGCTGAAAATATGCCTGCTTTTTTAAGGATAGGCAATTTACAATCTGTGTTTACAAGAGCTTGCAATTCTTCAAAGCTTAGGTATTGCCGGGAAGTTTCAGCAGGCTTTATACTAACAAGCTTCGCATTTACATCTTCTGACAAATAACCTTCCTTATAAGCCTCTTTTAAGGTGTGTTTAATCTTATTAAAATAGGATACACATGAGTTTGTTGATAGAGTTGCTTTATCGCTTTTAACCGTCCTTGTAGATTGTAAAAAATCTTTAAAATCATTACACCACCTCAAATTTATTTGAGAGAACTTAACAGCGCCCCCAGTGAATTTTTCTAAATAGTTTAAAGCTGATGACCAGTTATTAGAATTAGATCCCCTACGTTTGCTTGCCAACATTTTAAAATATTCGATAAAATCGCCATTACGTTGTTTATCGGATATAAAACCATATTTAGCATTCTGTACTTCTAATTGCCGTTGTGCTTTGATGTTTTCTGCTAGATATAATGTTTCCTTGTTGTGAAGTTTATCAAATTCGGTTTTAGGCTTGTCATAGAGAAATAGTTTGAGATATTCTTTACGAACCAACTTACCAGTTTCTGGATTAAGTATTGGCGGATAATAGTCTAAAAAGAGCGAATGACGCTTATTAGACATCGGTTTTTGTCGTAATGTAACTTTGGCCATAGGTTTCAGCTTAACAATTTATCAATAATTGCTTTACGTACAAAAACATATTTACCTTTTTGCACTTTTTCAATGTTATTTCTCTTAATCAAATCGAACAAGGCTTTTTCTGATATGCCAAACTTTGACTGAATTTCAGACATATTGTAGGCATCTTCGATTTTGAATTTAATGATTCGCGGTTTTGGTTCTGGAGCCGGAATAACTGGAGCCTGGTCAAATAGACTATCGATATCGGAACGGCGTACTAAAGTTTTTCTTTCTGAAATATTAACAGACTTAATTCTACCCGAGTTAACGATACGATACGCAGTGCGTAACGAACAGTTTAAAAGTTTTGCAACGTCTGGGATGGTCAAAAACTCTTTTGCCTTGATGGGCTCTAAATCTACTTTTTTAAGTTCTTGAGTTTGAATATTGCTTTCTTCTATCTTATCAGCTTTTAATCTAGCTTTGTAAGCTCTTTTAGCGCATTTATCACTACAGTATTTAGTTACTGTGGTTCTAGCTTCAAACTCTTTTGCGCAGTGCTGACAGATTCTTTTAACCCTTATATTACTAGCCATAAATAGTATTAAGTTACCTTAGTTATTATTAAGTATCATTAAGTGCCATAATTTCCCCTTAAAAAATTTACTGATTAACAAAACGTAACGAGGGACATATAAGGGACAAATTTATACATAATAAACGTATAATACTAATTATTATAGCATAATAATTACAACCAAAAACAGCGTTTAAATGATTTTAAATGCTGTTTAGTATATGTTTTGTGATTGTTGTTTTGTGGAGTTATTTCCCGATACAAAACTTAGAGAAAATATTGTCTAGAAGGTCGTCGGTAGTCACTGCTCCTACAATCTCGCCCAGGTAATGCAAAGCCTGTTTGATGTCTAAAGCCAAGAAATCGGAGGTGACGGGGTTGTCAATGCCAGCTAAAACGCGATTTAAAGATTCATCGGCTTTCTTTAAAGCTTCGAGGTGGCGAATGTTGCTCACAATCACTTCGTCGCTGTTGAGGCTATTCAGGTTGACCGCATCCAGTAAAGCATCTTCCAATAAGTGAAGGTTGCTTTTATCTTTGGCGGAGATGGAAATGATCTGATCGGTTTGAGTAGCTAAAGGATGGATATCCGATTTATTGGAAACCACCAGTAAGGTGCTGTTATTTTGGGCAGTCACCGCTTTGAGGTCGGTAAGGATTTGCTGCAATTCTGACGCTGGTGTTTCCGCAGGATCAAATAGGTACATCACCACCGCCGAGCTTTTGATCTTTTCAAAAGTGCGCTCCACTCCTTTTGCTTCCACAATGTCTTGCGTTTCGCGGATGCCAGCTGTGTCTATAAACCTAAAGTTGATGCCTTTGATGTTCATTTCATCCTCGATGGTATCACGGGTGGTTCCCGCAATTTCCGAAACGATGGCTCGCTCCTCGTTCAATAGCGCATTTAATAGGGTCGATTTCCCTACGTTGGGTTTGCCTGCAATCACTACGGGGACACCGTTTTTAATCACGTTTCCTAAATCGAAAGATTGAATCAATTTAAACACAATTTGATGGATGTGCAGGATCAATTTTTTTAATTCCTCTCGGTTGGCAAATTCGACATCTTCTTCCGAGAAATCTAGCTCCAATTCGATCATCGACGCGAAATGAATCAGGCGTTCTCGGAGTGCTTTTAACTCGTTAGAATAGCCGCCCCGCATTTGCTGTAGCGCTAACTGATGGGATGCTTTGGAATTCGACGCAATTAAATCGGCAACTGCCTCTGCCTGAGATAAATCAAGTCCCCCATTTAAGAAAGCCCTTAAAGTAAATTCGCCTGGTTTTGCCAGCCTTGCCCCTTGCTTTATGAATAAGCGAATGATGGTATCAATGATGTATTTTGAACCATGGCAACTGATCTCGACCACGTTTTCTTTCGTGTAGGATTTGGGTGCAATGAAAAGGGAGACCAACACCTCATCTACCACGGTTTCTCCGTTTCTGATGGTGCCGAAATGGATGGTATGGGAGTCTTGTTTTTCTAAATCTTTCCCCTTAAAAACCGAATTGATAATCTTTATCGCATCCGGACCCGATAACCTGATGACGCCAATTGCCCCTATTCCGTTGGGGGTAGCTAAGGCTACAATGGTTTCTTCTTGATGTTGATTCATTCGGTACAAAGGTAAGGAATCGGTTTGGAGTTTAAATGTTATTGCGAGTGATAACGAAGCAATCTGTTCGTTAAAGGCACTACATCATGGTTTACAGATCGCCACGCTTTGCCCGCCGATCAGGCTCATGAGGAAGTGGAATGCTGGAGAAAAAACTATTTCAAATACTCCTTAGCTAAGGCATCATAAATCTTAATTAAATCATTAGCCTTT
>JAHJVW010000130.1 GCA_018828585.1 Bacteroidota bacterium | reverse complement strand
GTAGCGGTATTACAGGATACCAAACTGGTGTTATGGCTAGTAGCATTGCTTATTTCCACCCGCGAGGAGAAGAATTTAGATTATTTTGGAAAGTTAGAATTAGATGCCATTTCTGATTTAGAGCGAATGGAACTCTTCAAAGAATTGGTGGACGATTTTGATAAAGATCATGTTTTAAAAAGATTTAGAGGAGACGTTTACTACGAAGTCAGTCGTTTGCAAAGATTGTTCTCTGATATGAAACGCGAAGATTGGTCAGCTGAATTTATCAATCAAAAAATAACAGAATATTTGGAAGAAGTTGAAAATAGTGAGCCCGACTCTGAATATTATAAAACTTATAAGTACAGCAAAAAATATAGAGACAAGGTTGCAGGCGATTTAAAACCTGCTTTTGAAACGCTTAAAGAAAATATGGAAAAGCTGCGGGCTGCAGTAGCCGAATATCCAAAATATCAGCAAATGATGCGTGACGCTGGTCGTTATGATTTTGATGATATGATCATTTGGGTGTTGAATGCTTTTAAAAGCGATCCTAATTTTTTAATCAATTATCAAGAGCGTTTTCAATACATTTTGGTAGATGAATATCAAGATACTAGCGGCTCGCAAAACGAGCTCATCAACATGCTCATCAGCTATTGGGAGCAACCCAATATTTTTGTAGTGGGGGATGATGACCAATCTATTTTCCGTTTTCAGGGCGCAAATATCGAGAATATTGAAGCTTATAATAACCAATTTTCTAGCGATTTATATCGTGTCATGCTCACTGACAATTATCGCTCTACACAAAATATTTTAGATGCTTCAAGAGTGCTGATTGAGCACAATAAGGTAAAGGTGAATTTGCCAGGTTTAGATAAAAAACTGTTTGCCAAAAACACGAAACTTCAAGGGTTAAACATTCAGCCACAAATAAACGCTTACGAATCGCAGTTTCACGAGTTTGCAGCAATCACCGCCGAGATAGATGCTTTAATAGAGAAAAAAGATAAAGACGGAAACACACTTCAAACAGGGGTAAAGCCCGAAGAAATCGCAGTCATCTATAAAGAGCATAAAGCTGGAGAGGAATTAGCAAGATATTTCCAAATCAAAGGAATTCCGGTAAGTGCTAAAAGAAAAGTGAATATTTTGAAGGAGCCTTTCGGAAAAAAAATTATCAATATTTTAAGGTATCTGGAAAAGGAAACAGCATTTCCATACAGTGGAGATGATTTACTTTTTGAAATTATACATTACGATTTCTACCAGATTGCGCCAATGGATGCTGCTAAATTATCAGTAGAAGTAAAGAATTTTAACACTGGAAATAGAAAAGAAACTACTTCCATCCGCAGGAAAATTCATGAAATCGCAACAAAGCCTCAGCAAGATTTATTCGAGCCAGAAAGCACATCGCATATCAAAAGATTAAGCGATGATTTAGAATACTGGATTAAAGAAGTGAATAATTTAACACTTCAGGTTTTATTTGAGAAAATCATGGTACGAGGAGGAATTTTAGCTTATGTTTTAAAATCTCCTGATAAAACTTGGTTGATGCAAACGCTATCTTCTTTATTCAATTTCTTAAAAGATGAAAGTCGTAAGAAACCAGATTTAAGCCTAAAAGAGTTCGTTACCTTAATAGATTTACTAGATAATAACGACCTGTCATTGGATCTTAATCAGCATATTTTTAGCGAAAATGGCGTCAACTTTTTAACTTGTCATGGTTCTAAAGGTTTAGAGTTTGAATATGTTTATTTAATTGGTTCCAATAGTAAAGTGTGGGAAAAGAAAGGTAAAAGAAGTAATGGATATTCTTTACCTGCAACACTATTTCCATCTACAGCAAACGCAGGCGACGATGAAGAACTACGTCGTTTATTTTATGTCGCCTTAACTAGGGCCAAAAAACATTTGAAAATTTCGTTTCCAGAAATGGATCATAATGGGAAATTGTTAGAACCATCAGTATTTATTGGTGAAATAATTTCTGTCACCGATTTGCAAATTGAAAAACAAAAAGTGGATGAAAGCATCTTAACTGATTTCTTTGTTCTTCAATATTCTGAAGAAGAGCAACCATCCATTGGTTTAATTGATGAAGCTTATCTGCGTAAGCGTTTAGAGAATTATGCGTTGAGTGTTACCCATTTGAATAATTATTTAGATTGTCCGCTAAAGTTCTATTTCCAAAACTTGGTACAGGTGCCAAGTGGAAAAAGCGATACGCTTACTTTTGGTTCGGCGGTTCACTGGGCGTTAAATAAGTTGTTTAGGGCTTTGCCAGATAATGGTCAAAAGTTTCATGGTGTTGATCAATTGATGAGTGATTTTAAATGGTACATGAACCGTAACCGCGAAGCTTTTACGGACGAACAATTTCAACGAAGAATGGATTACGGAAGTAAAATTCTACCTGATTATTACAACAAGTATGTAGACTCTTGGGAGAAAATCACAGCGACAGAATATGCGATCAAAAATGTAGAAACTAGTGGAATTCCTATCAAAGGAGTAATAGATAAATTCGAATTTAATGGGAAGCAGGCTAATGTGGTGGATTATAAAACAGGAAGCTATGATAATGCAAAGCTCAAGTTTTTAGCGCCAGGAGATAAGAATCCATTAGGTGGAGATTACTGGCGTCAAGGTGTTTTTTATAAGATTTTAGTCGATAGTGACGCCCGTAAAGATTGGGAGGTAGTGAGTACCGAATTCGATTTTATTGAACCTGTAAAAGGAGAATATCTAAAAGAAAAAATTGTGATTACGCCAGAGGCATACAGCTTTGTTAAAGATCAAATTAAAGATTCTTACGCTAAAATTATGAACTTAGAATTCACTAAAGGTTGCGGCAAACCCGATTGTCATTGGTGTAATTTTGTAAAAAGTAATTTTAAAAATACGGATGGTATTATGAGTGATTTAAATGAAGATGAGGAAAGCTAACTTTCTTCATCTTCTCTTTTATTAATTCGCCATTTCGCTAAAAGTATCACCTTGTGAAATATCGCCTGTTTGGTAACCTTTAGTAAACCAATACATTCTTTGTTTTGAGGTTCCATGCGTAAAGGCATCGGGGACAATTCTTCCTTGGGTTTTTTGTTGAATGGCATCATCACCTACAGCATTTGCGGCGCTTAACGCTTCCTCAATATCTCCTACGTCTAAATATTGTTTATCATAATGCGCAAAAATACCTGCATAAAAATCAGCTTGTAGTTCTAAGGCAACAGATAATTTATTGGCTTGCGCTTTACTCAAACCTTGTTGCGCTCTTTGCATTTCTTCTGAGGTTCCCAATAAATTTTGAACATGATGCCCAACTTCGTGAGCTATAATATAAGCCATGGCAAAGTCGCCTCCTTTAGCACCAAAACGGTTCGTCATTTCGTTCATAAAACCTAAATCCATATATACGTTTTGATCAGCAGGACAATAAAAAGGACCAGTTGCCGAGGAAGCACCGCCGCACTCTGTTTGCACCCCATCATAGAATAAAACTAGGGTAGGTTTTTTATAATTTTCACCTTTTTCTTTTAAAACAATGGTCCAGATACTGTCTACATCGGTTAGAACGACATCTACAAATTCCTGTTGTTGTAATTCTTCAGGAGTTAAATCTCTTTGCTCCGTACCATTATTCACTTGTACTTGATTAGCTATCTGACCAATAATTCGTCCAGTATCTCCGCCAATAAACATTTGGGCTAACAATGCTATAACACCTATAATTCCCCCACCAGCTAAGAATTTTCCGCCTGATGACATTCCCCTTCGGTCATCTATATTGCCGCTTCGGCTTCTGCCCATCCATTTCATGATTTCTTTCTTTTAGTTTTGCTGGATATAACAAATAGAATACCATTCATATATTAAAGGAATAGATGGAATAATATGCTGGATATTTTAAATCATTATAAAAAAATGAAAAATTCATTTAAACTTTAGAAAATTTTTTTAGCATTGCTTCCGAATTGATCATGTGTTTGTAAGATGTTAAATATTGTTAAAGGTTTTTTTATAAATCAATTTAAAATCTATTTTTGAGAGCGCATATGAAGGTATTTTTAATATACTTTATTTCTGTATTTATATTTTTATTCAGTAATTGCTTCAGTGCCAATGCTGAGGGTCACATTGTTAAAAAATATCATGTTGCTCATCAGGTTTTAGAAAATTCTGAGCAACAATATCTCGTTACTAAAGCTAATGATTTTCCAATTTTTAAAGCTAATCTCTTAAATGAGAGGAATGATGATATCATTAATGAAGAAAATGACGATGACGATTTCGTATCAATAAAGAGGTATAATATAAGCACCAGTTATTTTGGTATATTATTCTGTACTTTTTTATTAAGTTTTTGCTATCGACTAAAAACCAGTGATCTGCCTCTCTGCGAACACTTATCCTATATTTTTTCTTATAAATATATTCTCCTTCGCGTACTGAAAATTTGAATTCTATAATATCAGTTTATTAAATAATTGATTTTTAAATTCTTAAAGCTTTTGCATTTAGGTAAATGAGTTTAAAAACAACAATAATTTAAACTAGCTGAATTCAATCTAAGAATCAATATCTCTGATTCAATATTTTTTATTGCTTAATCACTCAAATTATATGAACAAAATTGTAATGCTTACAAGCGTTTGTACTTTGTTGTACTTGGCTAGTTGTACGAATAAAAAGGTAGAAAAGGAGGAGGAAACAAAGTACTCTGTTACTACTCCATTGCGAATAGATACTTTTTCTAACAAGGAATATGTGTCGCAAATTAAATCATTTAGAAACATTGAAATAAGAGCACAAGAGAAAGGATACCTTCAAAATATTTATGTGGATGAAGGTGAGCATGTGAAAGCAGGTCAACTCTTGTTTAAGATTATGCCTAAAATGTTTGAAGCAGAGTTATTAAAAGCTCAATCAGAAACCAAGGCTTCTCAGATCGAATTAGAAAACAGCAAAACATTAGCAGATAAAAATATTGTATCTAAAAATGAAGTTGCAATGGCTCAAGCAAAACTAGACGGAGCTAAAGCAGAGGTCGCAATGGCAAGATTGCACTTGTCTTTCACAGAAATTAGAGCGCCATTTGATGGGACAATAGATCGGATTCCAAAAAAGGTGGGGAGCTTGATAGATGAGGGAGAGCTGTTAACCAGTCTTTCTGATAACAGTCAAATGTTTGCGTATTTCAATGTTTCTGAGCCAGAATACCTTAGTTATCAAACAGATGTTAAAGACAGAGGAAGCAATAAAGTAAGTCTTGTTTTAGCAAATAACGAAGTTTTTAAATATAAGGGTGAAGTGCAAACTGTGGAAAGTGAGTTTGATAGTGAAACCGGTAACATTGCTTTTAGAGCAAAATTCCCAAACTCAGATAGGTTATTAAGAAATGGAGAAACCGGGAAAATTCAAATGACCTTTCCAGTAAGAAATGCATTGATCATTCCCCAAAAGGCCACCTATGAAGTTCAAGATAAACTATATGTTTTTGTCATCAATAAAAACGGGGTAGTAAAAGCAAGAAATATTACCATCAATAGTGAAATACCCGATTTATATATAGTAGGCAGTGGACTTTCGGAAAATGATAGAATCCTGATTGAAGGAGTGCAGAAAGTTAAAGAAGATGATAAAATCAAATACGATTTTGTAAATCCAAGAGCAGTGATTTCTCATTTAAGATTAACGGCAGAATAATTAAAAAGCTTTAATTGTAATTTTATGTTTAATAAATTCATACATAGGCCGGTATTATCTATAGTGATATCGCTTATCATCACCTTTTTGGGTGTTTTAGCGCTCACTCAATTACCGGTTACACAATTTCCATCTATTTCTCCTCCAAAGGTTAACGTTACAGCAGATTATCCTGGCGCAAATAACGAGTTGATGATCAAATCAGTAATCATTCCTTTAGAAAGAGCCATAAATGGTGTTCCTGGAATGAAATATATGGAATCTGGTGCTGGAAATGACGGAGAAGGCACTATCAATGTAGTTTTTAATTTAGGAACCGACCCGAATCAAGCTTCCATTAATATCCAGAATCGAGTAGCATCAGTTATTAATAAATTGCCACCATTGGTTGTGCGTGAAGGGGTGAAGATTACTAGAGAGGAATCGAACATGCTGATGTACATCAACTTGTACAGTAAGGATCCGAAAGTTGATGAAAAGTTCTTATATAATTTTGCTGATATTAATCTATTATCAGAACTAAAGAGAGTTGATGGTGTTGGTTTTGCCGATATTTTAGGTAACCGAGATTATGCGATGCGTATTTGGCTAAAACCAGATCGGATGTTAGCCTATAAAATCTCAGCTGATGAAGTTTTAAAAGCTATAAATGAGCAAAGTTTAGAAGCATCTCCTGGTAAAACTGGAGAAAGTTCTGGTAAAAGATCCGAAACTTTTGAATATGTATTAAAATATCCAGGTAGGTTTAGTACCAAAGAAGGGTATGAAAATATTATCCTTAAGTCTTCTGCCGATGGTGAAATTCTTCGACTTAAGGATGTAGCAGATGTAGAATTTGGAAGCACTTATTACGACCTTTATTCAAACCTAAATGGACACTCTTCAGCTGCAATTGTTTTAAAACAATCTTATGGAAGTAATGCAAGTCAAGTAATTAAGGATGTAAAAGCTAAGCTAGCTGAGATTAAAGGGACTTCATTTCCTAAAGGAATGGATTATGAAATCAGTTATGATGTTTCAAAATTCTTAGACGCATCTATAGAGAAGGTAATTCACACCTTGGTGGAGGCATTTATTTTGGTTAGTATAGTGGTATTCCTGTTTCTAGGCGACTGGCGTTCGACGATTATTCCTGCAATTGCAGTACCCGTTTCTCTAATAGGCACCTTTGTTTTTATGCAGTATTTTGGGATTACTATAAACCTGATTACGCTCTTTGCATTGGTGCTGGCCATTGGAATTGTGGTAGATAATGCCATAGTAGTAATTGAAGCTGTACATGCTAAAATGGAAGAGAAGAATTTATCTCCAACAATAGCTACAGAAGAAGCGATGCATGAGATTAGTGGGGCTATCATTGCGATTACTTTGGTAATGGCAGCTGTATTTATCCCTGTGGCTTTTATGTCGGGTCCAGTTGGTATTTTTTACCGTCAGTTTTCTATCACCATGGCTACTTCTATTATTTTATCAGGAGTAGTGGCATTAACACTTACTCCAGCACTTTGTGCCATGATCCTGAAAAATAATCATGGTAAAGCCAAAAAGAAAACTTTGCTTAACAAAGTATTGGATGGCTTTAATAATTGGTTCAATAAAGTAACAGGTAAATATCAGCATGTATTAAAGAAAATAGTTAGTAGACGGGTAGTAACTTTTGGAATGTTGATTGCTTTTTGTATTGGTGTTTGGGCATTAAACACTACTCTTCCATCAGGCTTTATTCCTAACGAAGATCAAGGGATGTTTTATGCAGTAATTCAAACTCCTGCAGGCTCAACTTTAGAGCGCACAAATGAAGTTGCAGGACAATTACAAAAAATTGCCCAAGGAATGGAGGATGTGAAATCTGTTTCATCATTAGCCGGTTACGAAATTTTATCTGAAGGTACGGGATCAAATTCCGGTACCTGTTTGATCAATTTAAAGAGTTGGGAAGATCGTAAACATTCGGTTCAAGAAGTAATTAATGAATTAGAAAAAAAGTCTAAAAATATTTCAGGTGCAACCATAGAGTTTTTCCAACCACCTGCTGTTCCTGGTTATGGTGCAGCGGGAGGTTTTGAACTTCGACTATTAGATAAGGCAGGATCTGGAGATTATAAGAAGATGGAAACAGTGAGTAAAGATTTTGTGAAAGAGTTAAATAAACGTCCTGAACTATCTTCAGTATTCACTTTTTATAGTGCGAGTTTTCCGCAATATATGCTGAAGATTGATAATGACATTGCGCAACAAAAAGGAGTAACCATCGATAATGCAATGAGTACACTTTCCACACTTATTGGAAGTGATTATGAAACTAGTTTTATCAAATTTGACCGTCAGTACAAGGTAATGGTCCAGGCTTTACCGCAATACAGGGCTTTGCCAGAGGACATATTGAAACTGTATGTGAAAAACAGTCGTGATGAAATGGTACCATTCTCGGCCTTCATGAAAATTGAAAAGGTTTATGGTCTATCAGAAATCACTAGGCACAACCTTTATAATTCTGCAGAGATTAGTGGTTCATCTGCTTCAGGATTTAGTAGTGGATCAGCTATTAATGCAGTGGCTGAAGTAGCAAAACTAAAATTACCTAGAGGTTTCGGAATTGAATGGGCAGGGATTTCTGCAGATGAGGTGGCAAGGGGTAATGAAGCTATTTATATCTTCTTAATTTGTTTAGTCTTTGTTTATATGCTTTTGGCCGCCCAGTACGAAAGTTTTATCTTGCCTTTACCTGTAATTTTCTCACTTCCAGCGGGTATTTTTGGAGCCTTCCTATTATTGAAACTATTTGGTCTAGAGAATAACATTTTTGCTCAGGTATCTATGGTGATGCTGATTGGTTTATTAGGAAAAAATGCAGTATTAATCATCGAGTTTGCGGTACAAAAACACAAAGCTGGGAAATCAGTAATTGATGCCGCTATTGAAGGTGCAGTAGTTAGATTCCGTCCAATTTTAATGACTTCTTTAGCTTTTATTGCAGGATTAATCCCTTTGGTATTGGCTACGGGGCCTGGGGCAATCGGAAACCGTACGATAGGTTCTGCCGCTGCTGGTGGAATGATTTTTGGAACTGTATTCGGAGTACTCCTTATTCCTGGATTATATTATATTTTCGCCAAAATATCCGAAAAATACCCCTTAGTTAAAGACGAAACTGAAAATCCATTAACCGAAGAAATAGATCATCATGATTAAAGCAAAAATATATCCAATTATTGCATTATCAGGCTTTTGCCTGATAATCGCAAGCTGTAAAATTCCAAAGATTGCACAATCGGAGTTGAACAAAACAATGCCTACTTTTTATGATCATACTCGAGATAGCATAAATACCGCCAATACCCCTTGGAAAAGTTTTTTTAACAATCCATATTTAGTTAATCTGATTGATACGGCACTAAAAAACAATCAGGAATTGAATATTACTTTGCAAGAAATTGAACAAGCAAAAAACGATATCAGGTTTACAAAAGGGTTGTTACTACCATCGGTAAGTGTTGGACTTGCCGCTGGAGTAGAAAAAATAGGAAGGTATACCAGCCAAGGTGCGGGTGATGCTTCAGCAGATATTACACCTGGCAAAAGAGTGCCTGATGCTTTAACTAATATTACTGGGGCAGCTTATGCAAGTTGGGAAGTTGATATTTGGAAAAAGCTTCATAATGCTAAAAAAGCTGCGATTACGAGATATTTATCTACTGTGGAGGGTAAAAATTTTGTTCAAACTAACCTAGTTGCTGAAGTTGCAAACTCTTATTACGAACTGCTAGCTTTTGATAATCAAAAAGCAATTGTTGAACAAAGTATCGAACTTCAAAAAAATGCTTTGGAAATCTTAAAGGTTCAAAAACAAGCTGCTAGAGTGACAGAGTTAGCCGTTAAAAAGTTTGAAGCGGAAGTATTAAATTCTCAAAGCTTAAGATACAATATCTTACAACAAATTACAGAAACAGAGAATAGAATTAACTTTTTATTAGGAAGATATCCGCAAGAAATTCCTCGCGATAAGGATAGTTTTATGAATTTGATGCCGCAGTCTATCAATGTGGGCATTCCATCTCAGCTATTAGCTAATCGACCAGATATTAAACAAGCCGAATTAGATTTAACAGCAGCCAAATTAGATGTGAAGATAGCCAGAGCCGAATTTTATCCGTCTCTTGATATTTCTGCAGCACTTGGTCTTCAGGCTTTTAAGGCTTCTTACTTAACAAAATTACCAGAGTCTATGCTGTACTCTTTGGCGGGCGATTTAGCCGGACCTTTAATTAATAGGAATGGGATAAAGGCCGAATTTTATAAAGCGAATTCGAGACAATTGCAAGCTTTATATAATTATCAGCGCACTGTTTTAAATGCTTATCTAGAGGTATCTACACAACTTTCTAATATAGATAACTTGGGCAAGAGCTATGATTTAAAATCAAAAGAGGTGGATGCATTGACAAAATCTATTGATATTTCAAATGATCTTTTTAAATCTGCAAGAGCTGATTATTTAGAGGTTTTATTAACTCAAAGAGATGCGTTGTCTTCTAAGCTCGAACTAATTGAAACGAAAAGGCTACAAATGAATTCGGTTGTAAATATTTATCAGGAGTTGGGTGGAGGGATAAAATAAGCTCCGATTTATCAAACGAGCGTAGACTTAAATCAGAAGATTATTGAAGAGTTTGAGTTCTTTAGACCCAAAACTATTTTTGGGTTTAAAGAACTTTTTTATTACAAATCGTTGTACACTCCCGATACCTAATTCTAAACTTATTTTAATTTATACGAAAATATAGTTGAAAGATATTTTTTAAAACAGATATTTAGTTATTTTAAAAAATTAATTAAATATTCATAACATCACGTTATTTATGTAGCTATTTATGTTTTTAATTTTTAACTATTTTGAATAAGCTGAT
>JAHJVW010000129.1 GCA_018828585.1 Bacteroidota bacterium | reverse complement strand
CTTGGAGAGAATTAATTAATTCTTAGTACATCTTTAAACAAAAAGATAAAAAACCCTTTAACGAATTTGAAATTTTCCTTAAGCTTAACCATAGTATTTGTTTTTCTTCAAATTTCTTAATTTTTTTTTTTACTGTATATACCCTGAAGTTGGTATTTTTCAAATAATTTAAAACTCTAAATTCAAGCATTTATCCACAATAGTTTGAAAACATTGCACAACAAAAAACATCTTTCTATTTTAGCTGCGATGGAAAATTTTATTGTTTCTGCCAGAAAATATAGGCCAGTGTTATTTGATAGTGTAGTTGGGCAACAACACATTACCAATACGCTAAAAAATGCCATAAAAAACAATCAACTGGCACAAGCTTTCCTTTTTTGCGGACCAAGAGGTGTTGGAAAAACAACTTGCGCCCGTATTTTGGCCAAAACCATTAACTGCACAAACCTTACAGCAACTCATGAAGCTTGTGGAGAATGTGATTCCTGCAAATCTTTCCAAAACGGTAATTCTTTTAACGTTCACGAATTAGATGCCGCATCCAATAATTCGGTAGATGATATCCGAAATTTAATTGATCAGGTTAGAATTCCGCCCCAAGCTGGTAAATACAAAGTTTATATAATTGATGAGGTTCACATGCTTTCACAAAGTGCTTTCAATGCATTTTTGAAAACACTTGAAGAACCACCTTCTTACGCTATTTTCATATTAGCAACTACCGAGAAACATAAAATATTACCCACTATACTTTCCCGCTGCCAAATCTTTGATTTTAACAGAATTAGGGTAGAAGATATGGCGAACCATTTAGCTGGGATTGCGGTTAAAGAGAATGTGAAATACGACGGTGACGGATTACACTTAATTGCTCAAAAAGCGGATGGAGGTTTACGCGATGCATTATCAATGTTTGATCAGATTGTAAGTTTCTCTAATCGGGAAGTAAGCTATCAGGCGGTTATCGAGAATCTAAATATTTTAGATTATGATTATTACTTTAAAATAACTGATTTACTGCTTAATCAGGAAACACCCGCTTGCTTATTATTATTTGATGAAATTTTAAATAATGGTTTTGATGGAAACCATTTTATTACTGGTTTATCCTCTCACTTTAGAAATGTGTTGGTTTGTAAAGATGCTTCCACAGTACAGCTTTTAGAAGTTAGCGATAACATCAAACAAAAATATGTTGAACAAGCTAAACAAAGTAGCACTTCGTTTCTATTAAGCGCATTAAACATTGCCAATCAATGTGACTTAAATTATCGCATAAGTAAAAATCAACGTTTACAAGTAGAGTTAACTTTAATAAAAATAAGTCACTTACCACATGCTTTACAGCTTCATCAAACAGGAAATGTTCAGGAAATGGCTGAGCAATTAAAAAAAAAACCTGAAAAATTAGCGTCACAAGAAGTACCTAAAGCTTTCGAAACGAAAAAACAACCATCAACACCTCGTTCCTATTCAACGTCAACCTTAGATCCAGAAAATATCATTGCTGAGCCATCATCTGCACAAGCAAAAAAAGAAGAGGTAGAAAAACCCGTTAGCAAATCATTAATCCCAAAATTAGGCAACACATTGATTCCTAATTTAAAAGATCCGAATAGTATTAAATCTGAGGAGAAAAAAATGAAGAAAAGGTTGAATTAACCGGTCATGAAAAAACGCCATTTACTCAAGAAGAATTTATTAAAGTTTGGGTTGATTATTCTGTTAAAGTAAAAGGAGAGCATAAGATGAAATTGGTCGCTTTAATGGAAAATTACACCCCCATCTTAAAAGATGATTTTAAAATTGAGCTTTCTGTTGATAGCAAATTATTGGTGGAGGAACTCCAAAACGAAAAAATAGATTTAATGAACTTTTTGAAGACAATGCTCAAAAATTTCAGCATCACTTTAGATACAGTAATTACAGAAGCAATTGAGGGTAAAAAACTTTACACCTCTAAGGATAAATACCAACACATGCTAGAAAAGAACCCCAAACTAGAGGAGTTTAGGAAAGCATTTAATTTGGAGTTAGACTAGAGGTAATGATTTCAATCAATAAAATTCACCACTTAGCCATTATATGTTCTGATTATGCGGTTTCTAAAAAGTTTTATACCGAAGTTTTAAATCTTCAAATTATTAAAGAAACTTATCGGACAGAAAGAGGATCTTATAAATTAGATTTAGCGCTTAATGGCAATTATGTTTTAGAGTTATTTTCTTTCCCTAATCCACCAAAAAGACCATCAAGACCTGAATCCTGTGGACTTAGACATTTAGCTTTTGAGGTAGATCATCTTGATTCAACTATTCAGGAATTACTTATCGAGAATGTAATTTGCGAACCAGTTAGGGTTGATGAAATCACTGGAAAGCGGTTCACTTTCACTGCCGATCCAGATCAAACACCTATTGAATTTTATGAAAAATAATTAGTCCTTTTGAGGATAACCTTCCGCATCTAAATCTTTTCTATCATCTTCTGGAACATGACTATTTTTTTCATCTCTCTTGCTCATTTTCAAATGATCAGCATCTGTTTGATGCATACCTAATTTATTGATATCATCTTTTAAGGAATGTTTTTCATACTCGTCTCCTACATAAGGATTAGCCTCATCGTAATCTGAATTCATATCATCGCCATTATCTGCAGCAGTATCATAAGGATCGGGATGCTTATAATCCTTATCATCACCTTCAACATCTAACTCATAGCTATTTTCGTCTTTATTATATTTAAGATTACTAGCTTCATTATCTCTTAAGTTAGATTCGCCGTTTCTTGCGTTTCTTTCTCCATCACTTAATTTTGATTTATTTTCCATAATTTTTAAGTTTATTTTATAATTATAGAACCATAAACATGCCAACATTGTTAAAAACCTATAAAATAAAAAACAGTTCAAGCTATTGCTTAAACTGTTTAAAATCTATTCTAAAAACTAATTATAGAACTTTACAACCCCGCTAAAGCATTGTTTAAAGTAGCACTTGGACGCATTGCTTTTGAGGCTAAATCATCATTAGGATTGTAATAACCACCAATATCTTGAGGTTTACCTTGTGATCCGATTAACTCGCTAGTGATTTTTGATTCGTTTTCTAATAATGCTTTCGCTAATGGTTCAAATCTTGCCTTTAATTCTGCATCTTTTGTTTGTGCAGATAAAGCTTCAGCCCAATATAAAGCCAAATAGAAGTGCGAACCACGGTTATCAATTGTTCCTAATTTTCTACCCGGAGATTTATCTTCTGCTAAGAATTTCGCATTAGCTTCATCCAAAGCATCAGCTAACACTTGTGCTTTTGAATTATTTTGCGTTTGTGCCAAATGTTCTAATGAAGCTTGTAAAGCTAGAAACTCACCTAATGAATCCCAACGTAAATAACCTTCTTTAATAAATTGCTCAATATGTTTAGGAGCAGAACCTCCAGCACCAGTTTCAAACAAACCACCCCCATTCATTAAAGGAACAATGGACAACATTTTTGCTGAAGTACCCAGTTCTAAAATTGGGAATAAATCTGTTAAGTAATCACGTAATACGTTACCTGTCACCGAGATGGTATCTTCTCCTTTACGAATACGCTCTAAAGTAAATTTAGTAGCCTCGATTGGAGAAAGAATACGAATATCTAAACCCTTAGTATCGAAGTTTGGCAAATATTTATTTACTTTTTTAATGATTTCCCTATCGTGTGCTCTGTTCTCATCTAACCAGAAAACTGCTGGTGTATTTGATAAACGAGCTCTGTTAACTGCCAGCTTAACCCAGTCCTGTATAGGAGCATCCTTAGTTTGACACATGCGGAAGATATCACCTTTTTCTACTGGCTGTTCAAAAAACACACTACCAGAGGCATCACTTACTCGGATAATTCCGCTAGCTACAGCTTGGAAAGTTTTATCGTGAGAACCATATTCTTCTGCTTTTTGAGCCATTAAACCTACGTTTGGTACTGAACCAATAGTTGTTGGATCTAATGCACCATTTTTCTTACAATCATTAATGGTTGCTGCATAAACACCAGCGTAGCTTCTATCTGGAATTAAAGCTAAAGTATCTTGTGGTTTACCCTCTTTATTCCACATTTGGCCCGAAGTACGGATCATTGCTGGCATGGAAGCATCCACAATGACATCAGAAGGAACATGTAAATTTGTAATTCCTTTATCAGAATTCACCATGGCCAAAGCCGGCCCGTTTGCAATAGCTGCATCGATAGCCGCTTTCACTTCTACCTCTTGCGCATTGCCAGCAATTTTCGCATAAACATCGCCCAAACCATTACTCGTATTAACCCCTAAAATTTTGAAAAGCTCCGCATATTTTGTAAAAACACCTGCAAAGTAAACCTCTACAATGGCTCCAAAAATGATTGGATCTGAAACCTTCATCATCGTAGCTTTTAAGTGTGCAGAAAGTAACACTCCAGCAGTTTTAGCTTCTTTGATGGCATCAGCAACAAAAGATTTCAATTTAGAAAGACTCAATACTGAGCTATCAATCACCTCTCCTGCTTTTAAATTAGCTAATCCCTTTAGTTCTGTAACTGTTTCATTAGCACCTACAAACTCTATTTTAAATTGCGAGTCGCTTTCTACTGTAGTAGATTTTTCGGAACCATAAAAGTCACCTTCACTCATGCTGGCTACTTTTGTTTTAGAATCGATAGACCAAGCACCCATTGAGTGTGGATTAGCTTTTACATAGTTTTTCACTGCTTTTGGAGCTCTACGGTCTGAGTTCCCTTCACGTAAAACTGGATTTACAGCTGAACCTAATACCTTTGAATATTTTGCTCTGAATGCTTTATCCTCATCCGTCTTAATATCTTCTGGATAATTTGGTAATGCAAAACCTTGCGATTGTAATTCAGCAATTGCTTCTTTTAGCTGCGGAATAGAAGCAGAAATATTAGGTAATTTAATAATATTAGCCTCTGGCGTGGTAGCTAATTGTCCTAACTCGGTCAATGCATCTCCAATTTTTTGATCATCTTTTAAAAACTCAGGGAAGTTTGCTAAAATTCTTCCTGCTAAAGAAATATCTCTTGTTTCTACATCAATACCTGCTGCAGCTGTAAAAGCTTGTACAATAGGTAAAAATGAATAGGTAGCCAACAATGGAGCTTCGTCTGTTTTGGTATAGATAATTTTTGATGAGTTTGACATGTATTTTATTTTATGATATTTGAAATGGAATGTCCAAAAAAAAAGACTGATTTGATAAATCGCCCAAAGATAAGAGAAAGCAATGAATTTTTTAAAAGCCTGAGAATTTAGCTCAAGCTTTTTCGTAACTTATGCTTTTCGCAAACAGAACAGAATATGGACGGTTATAAATTTTATATTATCGTATGACAAATTTTTTATTAGAATTCTCTAAAGCAATAGACCACTATTGGAATGCATTTATTCTTAGTTTGCCAAAACTAATAACAGGCATATTAATTATTGTAATCGGGACTTTAATCAGTCGCTTTATAGGAGGAATTATTCAGCAACGTTTGGTAAAGAAATCAAAAGACCCTCTTACTGCTCGATTTCTTTCTAAAGCTTTAAAGTTTATCTTCATTATCTGTGTGATCATGATTGCACTTTATGCTGGTGGCTTAGGAGCAATAGCGGGAGGCATTTTAGCAGCGGCAGGTGCATCAGCAGTAGTTTTGGGTTTTGCTTTTAAAGATATTGGTGAAAATTTCATTGCCGGTGTAATTCTCGCATTTAATAGACCATTTAATGTAAACGATACTATTTTAGTAGGTGATGTTTTTGGAAAGGTGAAAAATCTAGAACTCCGCTACACCAAAATTAAAACCTTTGACGGAAAAGATGTTTATATCCCAAATGCGGATGTCTTAACTAAACCGGTAACTAATTATACTGAAGATGGTTTTTATAGAATTGAATTTATTGTGGGCATAGCTTATGAGGATGATATTGATGGTGCCAAAGAGGTGATTATGGACATCTTAAAATCGGATGAAGATTTAATTAGTGATGAACTTCATGAGAATTTTGTTGTAGAAAATGAACTTGCTACTAGTACAGTTAATTTAAAAGTTTTATTTTGGGCAGATACCATGGATTTTAGAAAAGCTGCATTGATCACCCGAGGGAAAATCATAAATAAAGTGAAGAAGGAATTAATTTCTAAAGGCTATAGTTTACCTTCTGATATACAAGAGTTAAAGCTTTATGGCAGTCAGCAAGAAATCCCAGTAGTGATCAGAAATGTACAATCTTAAGCAATCAAAAATTAAAAAAAATAAATATGACAGAGGATAAAAAGCTGGGAGAATTAGCGTCCACCGCCATTTGCGGAAATGATATTAGCTCTTCTGTTCTTTATGTATCAGCCTTAGCTATCAGTTTTGCAGGTCAATATGCATGGATTACACTGTTAATTGTTGCTTTAGTTTTATTTACTTTCAGGAAAATATATGGAGAAGTAGTTGGAGCTTTACCCTTAAACGGAGGCGCATATAATGCGCTTTTAAATACAACCAGCAAGTCTATGGCGTCTATGGCTGCTTGTTTAACTTTGCTTTCCTACATGGCTACTGCGGTAATTTCAGCCAATGAAGCGATGCATTATTTAGCTCATTTAATTCCCGTACTACCCATTATTGGAGCTACCATTGTTGTTTTAGGGATTTTTGCTTTGTTAACCATTTCTGGAATTACTGAATCGGCTAAAGTTGCCATTGGCATTTTTATATTCCATTTAACAACCATGGTTGTTCTAATAGGATCCATAGGTATTTATCTTTTTCAGATAGGTTTTGAAAACTTGATTAAGAACTGGCATAGTCCGCTCACATTTGGCAGTATCGGAATGGCCATATTTTTTGGTTTTGCAGCATCTATGCTTGGAATATCTGGTTTTGAAAGCTCAGCTAATTTTGTGGAAGAGCAAAAAAGAGGTGTCTTCCCTAAAACACTAAAAAATATGTGGATTGTAGTAAGTGTACTTAATCCATTGATTGCTTTCTTGGCTATATGTGTATTACCTATTCCTGAAATCAAATTATATAATACAACCTTACTTTCGCAGATGGGAGCTGAAAGTAGTGGAGAATGGCTTGCCTTCATTATCTCGATTGACGCTGTTTTAGTATTGAGTGGCGCAGTTTTAACTTCTTTTGTTGGCGTTTCTGGGTTATTAGAACGAATGACTTTAGATCGAATTATGCCTAACTTTTTTCTGAAGAAAAATAAAAAAGGTAGCTCTTATCGTATCATCATATTATTCTTTTTATTGAGTATTTCTGTTTTGTTTATCACTAAAGGCGAAGTAGAACTTTTAGCAGGTGTTTATACCTTATCATTTTTATCAGTAATGGCTTTATTTGTGGCGGGTAATATGCTTTTAAAGGTTAAGCGCAAAAGACTACCGAGGCCTGAAAAAGCGAAGTGGACTGCACTCATATTTGCTTTAGGTGCTGTAATTTGTGCAATAGTCGGAAACGTCCTGATTGTTCCCGAGGATCCAGAACAACCTCGTAATGTGGTGGTATTTTTAGAGTACTTTATTCCTACCACACTTTTTCTAGCGGTGATGTTAAACAGGACAACTTTGTTGAAATTCTTAATCAATTTCATACAATACCTATTTAATCCCGTAAGAAGAGCAATAGAAAATAGTAACCTGGAGATACCGCTAAGAAGAGGTGTCATCTACATCAACAGAAGCTTACAAAAAAGTATTAACAATATTAAAAAGCAGGAATTTGTATTTTTTACTAAAGGGGATAATGTTGCCAATTTAAACCATGTAATGACCTATATTAGAGATAATGAACATACCAAAAGGATTAAGATTGTGACCGTTTTACGCGAAAATGAGGAAGTAGTCGAAAATTTAGAAAGTGATATAAATGTGTTAGACAGGATGTATCCTGAAATTGATATTGAATTTGTGAAGATGACAGATAAATTTGGTCCAGCGCTTATTCAAAAATTATCTGAACAGTGGGGAATTCCGCCAAACTTCATGTTTGTTGGGTCACCTGGAGATAAATTCCCATACCGAATTGAAGAACTAGGTGGTGTACGATTAATCATTTAATAATGGACGGAACGGTAAGAAGTAATATCAAAATAGGATCGTTGGTAAATATTGTTTTAAAGAAGGACCAACGAAGTGGTGAACTGACGGAAGGTATTGTAAAACGTATTTTAACGAGCGCACCAAAACATCACCGTGGAATTAAGGTAATGTTAGATGACGGACAAGTTGGTCGTGTACAAGAAATTATTGAAGACGATTTTTAGTTCAGCCTTTCATCTTATGCCGGATTGGAGCAGCATCCCCGAATAAAATCAGGGATATAGTTTAAAGCTGGAGCAAGTTTTTACTATAATTGCAAAACCTAAATTCATTCCAATAATTCTAAAAAATTCCTGAAGTTAAACCTCCGTCAGTCATGATATGCTGACCGCTAATATAGGAAGCCTTATCCATGGCCAGAAATGCAATGGCACTTGCTACTTCCTCGGGCTGGGCTACTCTGCCAATTGGCGTTCTATCTACAATTTGCTTTAGTTTACCCAGATTAGCTAGATAGCTATCTGTTAAAGGCGTAACCGTAAACCAAGGTGAAACGGTGTTTACTCGAATGCCCTCTTTTGCCCATTCAACAGCCAAACTACGGCTTAGTTGGATCATTGCCGCCTTAGAAGTTGCATAAGGGGATCCAGTTCCAACATCATACTGACCTGCAACAGAAGCTACGTTGATCACTGATGCATTACCACTTGCTTTTAACATTGGAAAACATAACCTATTCAGCTCAAAAGCACTAAAAAAATTGATCTCGTAAATTTTACGATATTCATCGATGGTATAATCAACAGTTCCTTTACGGATATTTGTCCCAGCATTATTCACTAAAACATCTAATCTATCCCATTTATTCGCTAAAAACTCAGCTAACTTTTCTCTATCGTCTTGCGAAGCAGCATCAGCAGCAATGCCATAAACTTTTAAACCTTTTCTTTGAAACTCCCGTTCCATTTCATGAACCGCTACAACATCTCGAGCTGTAAATATGACTTCAGCTCCTAAGGAAACAAACTCTTCTATCACTGCCCTACCTATTCCTTTTGTTCCGCCTGTTACTACTGCTTTTTTTCCTTCTAAATTCCAATTGTTCATTTTGATCAAAATTTTGTTTCTGTTTTTGATATTAACAAAAAAAGCCCGAAAAGTTTAAACTTTCCGGGATTTTAATATAAAATTTTACTAATTATTTGAGATCTATCAATATACCAGCAAAAAGCATTCTTCCCAATTGTGGGCCACCCCAAATTTGCTTATTGTTAGAATCTGTTAGGTTAGATCCACCTACTTGAATTGTTGATTTCATTTTATCTAATTTATAAGATAAAGAAGCATCTAATGTTCCAATTTCACTAATTGGTCCAACATCAAAAGGAAACTCATAAGTGAATCCTTGTTGGTATCTGTAGTTCACATTATAACCCAATTTCTTTTTAAACTCTCCATCAATACCTACGTTAAATTTGTTTTCTGGTGTATTGTAGAAAGCTAAGAAACCAGTAGGAACATTACCAATTTTATTAAAACTATAGTTTGCATTGAAGTTCAATTCTTTAATATAGTTATAACCAAAACCTGCGCTTACTCCTTGTGTCGTAACTTCTTGTTTATTGTTGTACCAAACTTGTATGACACGAGTTGGACTAGCAGGATCATTTAACCTATTTCTTGTTTGACCATCTGCACCTGGCGCTGCACCAATAGCTACTAAAGTTTGAGGAATAGTAGGTCTTGTTCCATCAGTATTTCCTACAAATGGTTGTGCACCAATAAAATTGTTATAATTACTTCTATAATAAGTTACATCAAAATAAATATTGTCATTAATGACTGTTTTGTAACCAACTTCAAAAGTTTTTACTTGTTCTAAATCTAATCGAGGAGCGGTATAATTAAAGGCAGTTGAGCCACCAGCAACGGCTCCAATATTTACAGCAGGGTTACCACTGGTTAATAATGAAGTTTTATAACCATTAAATCCGTTTTTTACGTTTCCTAATAATAATGCACTTCCAATATCTAATCTAATGAATTGGTCAAGTTGTGTTGGACTTCTAAAAGCTACCCCATAACTGGTTCTAAAATTGTGTTGTCTTTTATCACCGAAAGTATAAACAGCAGAAGCTCTTGGGGATACCTTAGCATCAAAGTTTTTAAATTGATCGTAACGAGTTGCTACCTGAATTTTTAATGCGTTATTAAATAAAGTTTTAGAAGCTTGACCATAAACGCCATATTCATGATTTTTTATTCTATCACCGCCAACAACGTCTTCAAAAACTGCTCCTTGCGAAGCAAGACCAAAGGATCTGTACGCACCACCTACTATTAAATCTAAAGCTTTGAAACCAAATTTATATTGACCACTTACATCAGTCATAATAGAATTTACCGGTAATCTAGAACCCGCTGGCTGATTTAAGGATATATTATATTTTCTCAATGCATTAAAAGCTGTTGACCCTTCTTTTGGCCAAGTAGCTTCTGCAGCTGCATAGGCTTGAGAAGGCGATGCACCTTGTCGTAAAGCAGCACCATAGGTTCCGAAAAATAATGCTGTATAACTTGTAGCCCCACCTGGTAAAGCAGGTTGCCCAGCAGCTGTAGGATTTAACGTTGCCATTCTAGCGCCAAGGAAACTTAAATCGTAGGAATCATTTCCACGATCCTCTGTTCTAAATGCTCTCAAAAACCAATTATCTGATTTTAATTCGGCCCTATATTGATCAACATTTAAATTCTTTAAACGATATCTACTGGTTGATTGATAAGTTGTAGTTCCACCTGCCGTTTTATAATCAAGCGTAGCTTTAAGTTTATCGGTAATTAAATAAGAAATACTTGGGTGGAAGCGATAACCCACGGTTTTATTATCGTCAGCAATTAAGCCAGTTTCTGTCCAACCTGGAGTGTATATTACTTCACCAGGAATGATACTAACTCCTGCTTGACTTGTACTAATTTCTCCGTACTTGTTTAAAGCATCGTATCCAAAACCAGATCCTTGTTGATAATTTTTAGCGGAGGTGATTCTCTTTGGAGAATAATCTGTAGCCAACCAATCATTCGCAGTGATGTATGACGCATTAATTTTAAACGCAAATTTATCGCCCAACTTTTTAGCATATCTGATTTGACCATCAAATAAATCTCGTGAACCTCCCTTTAAACGTAAAGATAACCCCTCACTTAAGAAAGGATCTTTTGAGTTTGTAATTAATACTCCGTTAAATGCATTTGCACCATAAAGTGCTGATGCAGGACCATGAATAATTTCTACTGAAGCAATATCTAATTCTGAAACACCTAACATGTTACCCGCATTTAAATTTAAACTAGGTACTTGGGTGTCCACGTAATCAGCTAACTGTATCATTCTTTCAGACTTCGGACTGTTGAATCCACGAGTTGAAATCGTAGTAAGCAACATTGAAGAGCTATTTACATCAATACCTTGATACCGAGATAAGTTGGAGAACATTTCGGGTCCACCGCCACTCAAAAGTTGTTTAGAGCTCACTTTAGTTACTGTTACAGGGGCTTCAAGAATTTTTTCTTCTACTCTAGAAGCCGACACAACCACTTCATTAAAATTAATGGTGCTCTCTTTTAAGGTAATTTTTAAATCGGTGCTAGATTTAGTTAAGGTGATTTTTTGTGTTTCATATCCTAAAAAAGACACTTCTAAAACAACAGAATTATCGAAGTTTACATTTAAAGCAAATCCCCCATCTGAGTTTGTGGAGGTTCCAATGAATGAGCCTTGTACTTTAACACTAGCTCCTGGAATCGGGCTGTTATCTAATGCGATGACCTTACCTTTTACATTTTGAGCTAAGACAGGATAAGCAAACAATGAAACGCATAGCATAACTATGCCTGACAGTAGTAGTTTTTTCATCTTAAAATATTTATCGTTTATATTTGGTTAATACTATGCAAGCATAATAAAATAAAAGTAGAATAAATAATTCGTCTATTCAAATAAATTTAAAGTTCTCTTCAATTCGATTTCCTTTTCGAATTTAAATGGTAATATTCTCAGATGGAGACTTTATAAAGAAAATTTTATTATTATTAAATTCAAGATCTTAATTGTAGAAAAGTGTAATTTTAATACATATATTCTTTCATAGAATAATTTTTACTAATTTCCTTTAATCGAATAGAAAAACATGAGCAGCTTATATCCACTAAAATTCAAAACCATCTTTAAAGATAAAATATGGGGTGGTGAAAAGATTAAAACATACCTCGGAAAAGATTTTTATCCGCTACCTAATTGCGGCGAAACCTGGGAAATATCGGGCGTAAAATCTGATGTTTCTGTTATTGCAAATGGACCCTTAACTGGGATTACTTTAGCTGATTTATTAGCTCAGGAAAAAGAGAATTTAGTGGGTAAAAGTGTGTATAATAAGTTTGGAAATGAATTCCCACTATTGATTAAGTTTATTGATGCCAATGATGATTTGTCTATTCAGGTTCATCCTGATGATGAATTAGCAAAAAAACGTCATAACTCTTTTGGTAAAACCGAGATGTGGTATGTGATACAAGCTGATGAAGGGTCTTCTTTGATTTCTGGTTTTAATCAGAATGTAGATCGAGAACTTTATCTTAAAAAATTTAATGCAGGTAAGCTAACTGATATTTTAAATAAAGAAACAGCTAAAGCAAACGATGTTTTCTTTCTACCAGCTGGTAGGGTGCATACCATTGGAAAAGGTTTGCTGATTGCTGAAATCCAACAAACATCAGATATTACTTATCGGATTTATGATTTCGACCGTGTGGATGCTCATGGAAACAAAAGGGAATTACATACCGAAGAAGCTTTAGACGCTATCGATTTTACTTTTTATGATGAATATAAAACTTCATACAAAACAATTAATAATCAACCGATAGAGCTGGTTTCATGCCCTTATTTCACTACTAATGTATTAAATTACACACAAGAAACTTTTAGAGATTACAGCCATTTCGACAGCTTTGTGATCCATATATGTTTAGAAGGTTCTTATATTTTAAAATATGGAATAGAAGAAATTCCGGTTAATATGGGTGATTGTATTTTAATCCCTGCTACTACCAACAAAGTAGTACTAGACACTAACAAATCATTCAAAATATTGGAGAGCTATATTTTATAACTATTTTGGTTTACTTTTTGTAAACAGACCTACATGTTTAATTATGTTGACCTTATTTTGGTTTTGATATTACTGTTAGCAGTATATCAGGGTTATAGAAGAGGTTTTATTTTAGGACTTTTAGATCTATTAGCATTAGCCGTAAGTTTATTTGCGGCTTTTTATTTTTATCTATACGTTGCTACTTTTATTGATGATCATATTTTTAAAGTTGAGGAACGCTGGCTATTCCCATTATCATTTTTTGTTAGCTTAATTATCTCCAGATTAATAATTGGCACTGTAATTTTGAGCTTATACAAGCTTATCTCAAATAAAATCCACCAAAGTACGTTAAACAGAACTATGGGACTTTTACCCGGTTTAGTAAAGGGATTATTTATAACAGCGCTATTTTCAGTTATCTTTTTATTTGTTCCTTTTTGGCCAGAGTTACCTCAAAAAGCTAGGGAAAGCTATTTTGCCAATAATCTATCTCAGGGAGTCGAAACAATAGACAATAAAATTGCTCCTGATATTGGCGAACAGGTAAAGCAGAGTATTAGCAAATTAACCATAGAGCCAGAATCAGAGGAAACAGTCTATCTAAACTTTAAAGTTGACAACCCCATTTCCAATGAACAGATGGAAAATCACCTATTGGTTTTGGTAAACGAAGAACGAAAGAAGGCTGGCTTAAATCTATTAGAAAAAGATTTAGCAATTAGAACTGTTGCTCGTTTACATTCAAAAGACATGTTCCAAAAAGGATATTTTTCTCATATTAATTTAGATAATCAATCGCCTTTTGACAGAATGCGAGCTCATGGCATTATTTACAGAGCAGCTGGAGAAAATTTAGCGCTAGCCCAAACGGTAGAAATCGCACATTTAGGTTTAATGAATTCACCCGGGCATAGAGCAAACATTTTAAACCCAAAATTCAACCGCATCGGTATCGGAATTATGGATGGTGGAATTTATGGTATCATGGTCACACAAAATTTTAGAAATTAGATAAATTGTCTCCATTTTAATTACTTTTAAAAAAATGAAGACAATTTTATCTATTGATGGAGGCGGTATAAAAGGAATTATCCCTGGAATGGTGTTGGTAGAGTTAGAGGAGCGCCTTAAACAAAGAACTGGGAACCCAAATACTTTTTTAGCTGATTATTTTGATTATTTCGCGGGTACCAGCACAGGTGGGATTTTAATTTGTTTGATACTTTGCCCATCAAAAGAAGATCCTAAAAAACCAAGATTTACAGCCAGGGAAGCTTTAAATCTCTATATAGAAAACGGTTCTAAAATATTCGAAAGTAAAGGCGTTAAAAAGTTCTTCGCTGATATTGGTTGGGTTACCGAAAGATATGATGCCACCGTCTTAGAAGATATTCTCTTAAAATACTTTGAGGACGTAAAGCTAAGCGAGCTCATAAGACCCTGCCTAATCACTGCATATAATATTGAATTGAGGAAAGCTCATTTTTTTAGACAGAGGCTTGCGAGAATTAGAGGAGATCAACGTGATTTTTTTGTAAGAGATGTTTGTAGGGCAACTTCTGCTGCTCCAACTTACTTTAGTGTGGCAGAAATTCATTCTTTATCGGGTGTTAGGTATCCACTTTTAGACGGTGGAATTTTTGCTACCAACCCTTCTTTAAGTGCGTTTGTTGAAATTAAAAGAGAACCCGAAGAATTGATCCCAAAAGACATCTATATTTTATCCTTAGGCACTGGCGTTTCTAAACGATCTTATGATAGCGACGAATTAAAAGATACAAAGGCGCTGTTCGTGGTTCCTGCTTTATTGGATATGATGATGGGTGCTGCTACTGAGACTAGTCATTTCTACATGAAACAAATCTTTAGCTTTTTAGGTATCCCAGATCATTATGTAAGATTAGAGCCTTTAAACCTGCAAAGTGTTAAGGAGCAATTAGACGCTGCAAGTCCAAGAAATATTGATCGTCTAATGGCGCTTGCCGATAGGATGATTAGCCAGAGAAGTGCCGTTATTGATATAATTGTTGACAATTTGATTAAGTTAAAACTAAACCAAAAAGAAGCGATTAAAGATTCTAAATCTTAACTATTCTAAAAAACTATCGAATTTTTCCCAAAAACCATCTCTAGGTAATGGAGCAAAAATTTCTACTTTTTCTTTTTTTACAGGATGAATGAATTGTAGTTTCAAAGCATGTAAAGCGATACTTTTCTTTCTACTGCCTCGGGGATAACCGTATTTATTGTCCCCAACAATCGGGCTTCCCAAAGTAGAAAGTTGTACCCTAATTTGGTGCGGACGGCCAGTAATTGGATCTACCTCTACCAAATAATATTCGTTTAAATACCCTAAAACTTTAAAATTTAATTCGGCCCTTTGGCTGCCTTTAATTTCTGTATCATAAGCAGTTGTAATGTTTTTTTTAGGATTTTTAATTAGATAATGTATTAAGTTTCCTTCCATTTTAGAAGGTTTTTGTCTCACCACAGCCCAATAGGTTTTGTGCATATCTCGCTCCTTAAACATTTTATTAATGCGATCTAACGCTTTCGAAGTTTTTGCAAAAAGTATGACCCCACTTACCGGACGGTCTAAACGATGAACTACACCTAGAAAAGCGCCATTCGGTTTATTATATTTCTCAGCAATATAGGTTTTCACCATTTCATCTAATGAAGGATCACCAGTATCATCAACCTGTACAATCCAACCTGCTTTTTTATAAACCGCAATGAGGTGATTATCCTCAAAAAGGATATCTTGATCCGTAATCTTATAAAATTCTTCCATTTTTAATAGATATGAGTATTGAGGTGTGAGATATGAGACCTGAAATAAGTATAAAATATCCAGTGATTAACTACCTAACCCTAACCAACTAAAAACTAACAACCTAATCAACTACTTAATACTGTTCTTTATCATTTGGGAAATCGCCACTTTTAACATCTTTGATGTAAGATTTTACTGCTCCATTAATTTCATCAAATAAATTTAAATACTGCCGCAAAAATCTTGGTGTAAATCCTTTAGTTAAGCCCAGCATATCGTTCACTACTAAAACCTGTCCGTCACAATGCATCCCTGCACCAATACCGATAGTAGGGATATCAACACTTTCAGTCACCTCCTTAGCCAATTCGGCAGGGATTTTCTCTAAAACTACAGAAAAGCAGCCTGCATCTTGTATTCGCTTAATATCTGTTTTCAATTTTTCTGCTTCGGCTTTTTCCTTCGCTCTAACGGTATAGGTACCAAATTTATAAATAGACTGTGGCGTTAAACCCAAATGACCCATTACTGGGATTCCAGCTGCTACAATACGCTCAATAGACTCCGCAATCTCTATCCCGCCTTCTAATTTCACAGCATGTGCACCAGATTCTTTCATAATTCTAATGGCAGAATTTAATGCTTCTTTCGAATTTCCCTGATAAGAACCAAAAGGTAAATCGACTACAACAAGTGCCCGTGTAGTTCCTCTAATTACAGATGCAGCGTGATAAATCATTTGATCTAAAGTAATAGGCAAAGTAGTCTCATGCCCCGCCATCACCATAGAAGCAGAATCACCCACCAGAATAATATCAATCCCACCTTCATCTACTACCCTTGCCATAGAAAAATCGTAGGCAGTGAGCATTGCTATCTTCTCTCCCTTATTCTTCATTTCCTGCAAAATATGGGTGGTGATTCTTTTTATTTCTCTATTAACCGACATGTTCTTAGGTTTTACTTGCTCATGCAATGACTCAAAGTTAGAAAAATGATTGCGCTTTAAAATTTAAAAATGAAATGCAGCCAGAACATTTAATAAAAAAGATTAAATTTGTATCCCAAGATGAAAAATAAGTCAAGTCTTATTTCCTTTACATACATCACGGAAATTCTTTCCTCTCAAAATCATTTCTTTAATCATTTATTCAACCCCAATATCTTCAATAAAAGATGAATAACTACTATACCAAATTACCAGCGGTTTTGCTTTTAGCAGATGGAACAATTTTTAATGGCAAAGCAGCCGGAAAGATAGGAACTACTACTGGAGAAATTTGTTTCAATACTGGAATGACAGGTTATCAGGAGGTTTTTACTGACCCTTCTTACTTTGGACAAATTATGGTAACTACCAATACGCACATTGGTAATTATGGTATTAGTGATATAGAAGTGGAGTCTGATAGTATAAAAATTGCTGGTTTAGTCTGCAAAAATTTCAATATCGCTTACAGCAGAAAGCAAGCTGATCAATCTTTACAGGATTACTTTCAGGATGAAAATATTGTTGGAATTTCTGATGTAGATACACGTGAAATTGTGCGTCACATCAGAGATAAAGGGGCAATGAATGCGATTATATCTTCTGAGATTTTAGATATAGAGGAATTAAAGAAAAAATTAGCCGAAGTTCCATCTATGGATGGCTTAGAGCTTTCATCGCAAGTTAGTACCACAGAAGCCTATTTTGTTGGAGATGAAAATGCTCCATTAAAAGTGGCTGTTTTAGATCTAGGGGTAAAGAAAAATATCTTAAGAAATTTTGAAGAAAGAGGCGTTTATGCTAAGGTTTTCCCTGCTAAAACTAGTTTTAAAGAAATGGAATCTTGGAAACCAAATGGATATTTCATTTCTAATGGTCCTGGTGACCCTGCTGCAATGCCTTATGCAATAGAAACAGTAAAAGATATATTGGCCGCTGATAAACCTTTATTTGGCATTTGTTTGGGTCATCAGTTACTAGCTCAAGCTAATGACGTAGGTACCATGAAAATGTTTAATGGACACCGTGGTTTAAACCACCCAGTAAAAAACATCATTAAAGATCATTGCGAAGTCACTTCTCAAAATCATGGTTTTGGTGTCATTGCAGATGAGGTTAGAAATTCTGATAAAGTAGAAATCACTCATCTGAATTTGAATGATAAATCTATTGAGGGAATAAGAGTGAAAGGTAAAAAAGCTTTTTCTGTTCAGTATCATCCAGAATCTTCTCCAGGACCACATGATTCACGCTACTTGTTTGATGATTTTGTAGCGATGATGCAATAACCATTCATCGGAGAATTCTCCTTTTAATCTCATTTATCAGGCATTTTATCGGAATTTCTTAAAATAAAAACGGGAAACGGTTTATTTTAGCAGTATGAATAAACCGCTGATTATTTCTGTAGAAAATTTAATTAAAAAATACGATGATTTTGAAGCCGTAAAAGGTATCAGCTTCGATGTTCATGAAGGAGAGATTTTTGGTTTATTGGGTCCAAACGGAGCTGGAAAAACCACAACTCTCGAGATTATGGAAACCTTAAGGGATAAAACCTCAGGCACTGTAACTATTGGTGGTTATAATTTAGACAAGTCTCCTGATTTCATTAAGCACATCATTGGCGTTCAGTTACAAGCTGCCGGATATTATCCAAATCTTAACTTAACAGAGTTAATTGACCTTTTTTCCGGCTTGTATGGTATAAAGGTTAACGCAACAGAACTGTTAGGCAAGGTTTCCTTAATTGAAAAAGCAAAAGCCAAATACAAAGAACTTTCAGGTGGACAAAAGCAGCGTTTCTCTATCGCTACTACGCTCATCAATCAACCTAAAATTATTTTCTTAGACGAACCCACTACAGGGCTTGACCCTCAAGCCAGAAGAAATCTTTGGGATTTAATTTTAGAAATACGAGCAACTGGTACAACCATCGTTTTAACCACACATTATATGGATGAAGCTGAGGTATTGTGCGATAGGGTCGCTTTTATAGATAATGGACAAATCATTGGTGTCAACTCGCCAGACCAGTTTGTAGATAATTTAGTCGCATCCGGTTTTGAGCGAAAAAAGGAAGTGAAGAAGGCAAACCTTGAAGATGTTTTCATCAGTTTAACGGGAAAAGACCTTAGAGAAGATTAAATTAATTTAAGAATTAAGATGACTTTTAACTTTACACCTTCTACTTTCAACTTTAAATCATGAAAAAATACAGTAACACAAAAGCCACTTTAGCCATTGCCAAAGCTAGTTTTAAGTCTATTTTAAGAAGCCCCTCTGCAGTTGTTTTCTCCTTATTATTCCCTTTAATTTTTATTGTGGTTTTTGGATTTATTGGTAGTGGTGGACTAACGGTTGATTTAGGTATTGGAAAAAATAATGATGTAAACAGTCCAATTTACAGAGCCTTGGAAAATATTAAAATGATTCATCTAGTGGAGAAAAGCGAGAAGGATATGAATCAGGATTTGGAAAAAGGCAGATTGGATGCTATCCTCAATATTCAAAAAAATCCAGCTGGAATGCCGGCTTATTTTGTAAACGTTCAATATACAGAAGCATCGAAAGAAAAAGGGAATGTGCTAAAATCTATTTTGAGCAATGTGATTTTAACCATGAATAGCAAGGCTAATCCTGGTCCTCCGCCCGTTGCCGAATTAAAAGAGAGTACCATTAAAGGTAGGGAATATAAGACCATTGACTTTATTTTACCGGGTCAGTTAGGTTTTGCGTTGTTAAGTACAGGTGTTTTTGGAACAGCTTTCGTTTTCATTAGCTTAAGATTAACTTTAGTCATTAAAAGATTTTTCGCTACACCGGTTTCAAAGGCAAGTATTGTTTTAGGTGAAGCTATTGCGAGAATTGTTTTTGCCTTATTCACTGCCATTTTCATCATTATGGTTGGTCATTTTGCTTTTGGGTTTACCCTCATTCATGGCTTCACCACAGTACTAAATATGTTGGTTCTTTCTACCATTGGGCTAATTGTGTTTTTAGGATTTGGGTTAGCAGTATCAGGTATTGCTAAAAATGAAAGTACAGTCCCTCCAATTGCAAACATTTTCACGCTTCCTCAATTCTTACTTTCTGGAACTTTCTTTTCCATCTCTGCTTTTCCAGCTTGGTTACAACCTATTAGCAGAGCGCTGCCGCTTACTTATTTGAATGATGCTTTGCGTAAAATAGCTTTTGAAGGTGCTAGTTTATGGGATGTAAATCATCAAATTTTAATTCTTTTATTGTGGGGGGTTGGAATTTATGCGTTGGCTGTAAAGGTATTTAAGTGGGAATAAATTAAATTTATAACATGCAATAATAAATCAAACACCAGACTAATCAACTAACAATCCAACAAACTAACCAACAATAGTTTCCAGATATTTCATCACCGCCCTAATCTCTGCATAAGAGATGTCATCGCCTAATGCGGATTTGGTTTCATTCATTGAGCTGAGTTTATTTTCTAAAATGTATTCCTGTATTTGATGAACTTTAGCTTGTTTCACCACATCAAAAACACTCACTTCTCCTGTACTGATGAAATGTGCCAGATGTCCTTCTATGGTTCCCGAAGTTAGGTTTCTAGTTTCTGCAATCTCTTGAATTGTTTTGCCCGCTTTAAATAATTGCAGACTTAAATCTTTGGTATCAGTTTTAACTGATTTTGCTTTGATGAGGGTTTGAAAAGGTGTTTGTGAGATTTCTCTCTTTTCACAGAAATCCGAAATCATGATGAGCAATTCGTTTCCATACTGTTTCACTTTTACTTTTCCAATCCCCTTAATGCTCTCCAACTCCTCATAATTCGAAGGCAATTTGTTTACTAAATCTGTCAACACTTTTTGAGGTAAAACTTGATAAACTGGAACATTATGATCTCCAGCCAAATCGTCCCTCCATTTTTTAAGGGCTTGATACAATTCTGGATGTTGAATTCCTGCCGGAGCTTTTGTAGGTTTAATTGATGCTTCAGACTTTTTCAGGTTGTTGAAATCAATATCTGCATTGGCCTTGGTTTTCAGGTAATCCAGGGGTTTAAATCCATCAACGCAAAGCTTAAAAGCAGATTTCTTGATAAAAACTTCCTTTCTGAAATTCTCCTCTGCATCGTTGATGCTTTTCTTCACCACTTTATTGTCGGCATCAAAATCTACTTTACCAAGCTGGATTTCTAATTCATCTATCTTCTCCAAAAAATAAACACAACCTTTCTTCACTCTTTCTTGCAAATCCACATTTTCTTCTGGTAAAGAAAGTTCTTGTAATTGTACATGAAGGTGTTTTTTGAACTTCTCAGCAACCATGAAAATGGCATTTTCAAAAACGTCTCTCGCAGCATTCACGTTGTCTAAAAACCCGAGGCTGATGACCTGATTATAATCCTCTGCTAATTTTTTTAATTGAAACAGAGAAGATTTCAGCTGTTTAAAATCAAACAATTCGTATAATAGGTTCTGCTGAAATGTGATTTTGGAACTTTTAAGATGTTGCTCGTCTGGAGCATTTTGCTCCGCATTTTTGGTATAAGTAGAAACTGTTCCATCTGTCTTCACGCTATTGAAAGAGATTTTAGAGCTGAGCACCATACCTTCAAAAGTTTTGCATCGGCTTAAAGCCACATAAACCTGTCCATGAGCAAAAGCAGCATTGGCATCAATAATTGCCTTTTCAAACGTTAAACCCTGACTTTTATGGATGGTGATGGCCCACGCCAACTTTAGCGGATACTGAAAAAATGTGCCCACTACCTGTTCTTCAATTTCTTTAGTATCCGGATTCAATTCGAACTTGAAATTCTCCCAAAGTGCTCTGCCAACCACAATTTCCTGAAAATCTCCCGGACATTTCACATGGATGTAATCATCTTTTATTTTAATGATTTTCCCAATTTTTCCATTATAATAGAGTTTATCTCGAGAGGCATCATTCTTCACAAACATAACTTGAGCGCCCACTTTAAAAATTAATTCTGAAGCATTTGGATAGGAGAATTCGGGAAAATCACCTGAAACCTCCGCATGGTAGTGATGAGCTTTGGTTTTTAAAGTTTGAAGTTTGGTTTCATTGATGCTATTTGCAGATTGATTGTGTGAACTTAGCGTGATGTAACCCTCCTCTTCATCAGGATTAAAATTCGGAATATATCGCTCATTTAATTGGCTTAAAATCTCCGTATCAATTTTATTCTCTCTCACGGCATTCAATAGATGGATGAAAGTATCATCAGATTGGCGGTAAATGTGTTTCAGTTCAATACTGATGGGCGAAGACTGCAACAAAGCCTTGCTATTGAAAAAATATAGATTGTCATAATAAGGGCTCAGCATGCGCCAATCCTCATCTTTGATAACTGGCGAAAGTTGATGTAAATCGCCAATCATCAATAGCTGCACTCCACCGAAAGGTTTGCTACGGTCACGGTATCTTCTTAAAACCTCATCAATGCCATCTAAAGTATCGGCTCGCACCATCGAAATTTCATCTATCACCAAAAGATCTAAACTTTTAATCAGGTTAATTTTTTCACGACCTATTTTTCGGTTATGATTGCTCTTTTGATTTGGATCTAAACTTTCAGATATATAAGGGCCAAAAGGCAATTGAAAAAAAGAATGAATGGTACTTCCGCCTGCATTAATAGCCGCCACACCTGTGGGCGCAACTACCACCATTCGTTTTGGACAATTTTTACGTAAATTATGCAGAAAAGTAGTTTTACCAGTTCCTGCCTTCCCGGTCAGAAAGATGTTTCTATCCGTGAATTGAACAAATTGATTGGCAAGTTCTAGTTGAGTGTTTTTCAAAGTATCTTTATTAAGAATAGGTAGCTTCTGTTAATTTATAAAATTAAAGATAAAATTATGAAGCGCAAACTGAAACAAAAAAGCCTTTCTGAAATATCCAGAAAGGCTTCAATATTAATTACTTTCAACTTTAAACATCATAAGTTGTAGAAGAAGTGCTTCCGCCTCTACCTGTCCAGTTGGTATGGAAAAACTCACCTCTTGGTTTGTCGATTCTTTCATAAGTATGAGCTCCAAAATAATCACGTTGTGCTTGCAATAAATTAGCTGGTAAACGCTCGGTACGGTAACCATCAAAATAGGTTAAACCAGCACTCAAGCATGGAACCGGAATGCCATTCATCACAGCTGTTGAAATTACTCTTCTCCAACCGGCTTGCGAAGTTTTCATTTTATCAGCAAAGAAAGGATCTAACAAAAGATTCGCTAAATCTGGGTTTTTATCGAAAGCTTCTTTGATGTTTCCTAAAAAACGAGAACGAATAATACAGCCGCCACGCCACATTAAAGCGATGCTTCCATAATTCAAATTCCAGCCGTATTCTGCCGCAGCGGCTTTCATCATTTGATAACCTTGTGCGTAAGAAATTACTTTTGCCGCGTATAATGCATCACGTAAATCGTTAATAAATGCTTTTTTATCTCCTGTAAAAGAAATCTCAGGGCCACTTAATACTTTAGCAGCGGCTACTCTTTCATTTTTTAAAGCTGATAAACATCTGGAAAAAACAGATTCGGTAATTAAAGTTAATGGAATACCTAATTCTAAAGCAACTGTCCCTGTCCATTTTCCTGTTCCTTTTTGTCCAGCGGTATCTAAAATTTTATCTACCATTGGTACACCGTCATCGTCTTTAAAAGCTAAAATATCTCTGGTGATTTCTATCAGATAACTATCTAATTCGCCTTCATTCCATTCTTTAAAAACTTTATGCATTTCATCTGCATCCATACCTAAAACGTCTTTCATGATTTGGTAAACTTCGTTGATGAGTTGCATGTCGCCATACTCGATCCCATTATGCACCATTTTCACAAAATGACCTGCACCGTTCTCTCCTACCCAATCGCAACAAGGAACGCCACCATCAACTTTTGCTGCAATTCCCTGAAAGATTGGCTTTACCGATTCCCACGCTGCTTTTGAACCGCCTGGCATGATGGATGGACCTAACAAAGCACCCTCTTCGCCACCAGAAACTCCGGTTCCAATAAAATATAAACCTTTACTTTCTACATATTTGGTACGACGATCGGTATCGGGGAAATGAGAGTTTCCACCATCGATAATGATATCACCTTTATCTAAATGAGGAATTAATAAATCGATAAAATCATCAACAGGTTTACCGGCTTTAACCATTAACATTACTTTTCGCGGACTTTTTAATGAACCAACGAAATCTTCTAATGACATTGCTCCATATATATTTTTTCCTTTGGCTCTTCCATTCACAAAATTTTCTACCTTATCTACCGTACGGTTAAAAGCACTTACGTGAAATCCTTTACTTTCCATATTGAGAATAAGGTTTTCACCCATTACTGCAATTCCTATCACGCCAATGTCGGATACTTGTTTCATAAAATTATTGGTTTGTATATTTTGATTTAAGATTGATTATTTGATTGATACTCAAATTTAGACCCTTTTATTTAAAATAGCATACAAATGGGGATATTAATTACCGGTATCGATTCCAATTGCTTTTAATAATATAGAAGCATTAAATGTTTTGCATTCGCCATCCTTCATCTTATAATCAAAGAACATTTCCTCATTTTCTACTTGGATATCGAAATGAAAATTTCTTAACTGTTCAGGAAACTCCTTTTCAAGTTCTGCAATTTGTAAATCATGGGTGGCTACTAGACCTGCCGTTTTTTGTTGAATCAGTTTTTGAATAAAAACTTTAGAGCCTAAATATTTATCCCTACTATTAGTCCCTCTCAGCATTTCATCAATTAAAACTAAACTATTCGGGTCATTTGCCGAGAAATCTAATATCATTTTTAAACGATCAATTTCTGCTTTAAAAGTTGAGGTTTGATCTGCTAGTGAATCTTTAATTCGCATGTAACTTATCAAATTAAAGATGGATGTTTCAAAATGACTGGCGCAAACTTTAGCACCCGCAAATGCCAAAACCATGTTAACACCTAAAGTCCTCAAAAAAGTTGACTTACCTGCCATATTTGAACCTGTGATTACATCAACAGTTACATTATTGCCAAAAGAAAAATCATTGTTAATCCGTTTGCTTTCCTCAATTAAAGGGTGTCCTAAATTTGTAGATTTCAAACTAAAGTCTGGGTTGATTTTAGGATAACACCATTCGGGATAATGAACATCTAATGTTGACAAACTAATCATCGCTTCGAATTGAGATACCAATTCAAAGCCACTCAAAAAATGATTACCATTTTCATTTTGCCATTTAGCAAATTTGATAATACACCTTAAATCCCATTGCAAGAAGAGATTGAGTACAATAGAAACCATGATGTTCAAACGAGCATCTAATTGTTGAAGAATTTTTGATAAACCATGAATTTGTTGACTCATCGATTTCTTACCTTTTATGGGCAAAACCATTTCCTGTATTAATTCTGTTTTCCAAGCGTGTTCATCAATCCATTTTAGATTATTAGCATAATTGGATAGTAAATCATCACATCTACTTAATTCTACATGGATTTTATCCACATCCTTCTTAAAAAAAATGGATCCAATTCCTGTTAGAACCAATGCTAATGCAAGTAATTTCCAAAAAATACCACCTAATAAAATGGCAGCAATAAGCAATGAAAAATTCACAATCGGCGTAAGCCAGATAAGTATATTTACCATTGGTTTTTTAAGAAACATAGTGTCTTCAACTGCATCTTTTTGAAAAAAAGTAATAATTTTTTCCGTTTGATGAGCTGGAAGAGAAAATAAACGGGTTCTAAAATCTAAACTTTGATTTTGATGCTGAGCTAACTCTTTTATTGATTGCTGACGTTGCTCAATCTCCCTTTTATTTGATGCTTTCTTGAGCCAAGAAGCTAATATTAAATTCCCTTTTGCAGTAGCACAACGATTGATTAAAGCGAAAATTGAGTATGGACCGAATATATCCAAATCATCCGTATATGGATGTTTTGCATCAGTAAATTGAGATCCATCATCATAGATATTTTTGAAATGGAGGATATTATTCACTTCGTTCTCTAACAAAATAATCTGCTGATTTTTGAAATCGAAAAGATTCTTCTTTTTAAGTTGAACTTTCACCAAAAAAAGAAAAGCGACAATCATTAAAATAAAAATGGGAATGATGGCTGCAAAACCTACATCAAAGAATAAATAGGTTAAGAAAATAGCTAAAAAAAACACTCCTAATCTTAAATAAGAATACTGGTCTATGCGCTTCTTTAAATCTTTAGAATCTCCATTAAGAAGTTCAATTTTTGAAGTATAATTAGCTAAAATATTTTGGTTGATGTTCATACCGCAATTAACAAAAAATCCATAAAAAAAGCCGATAATCGACTGATTATCGGCTCAAATTATAAGTTAAAATATTTAATTGATAGATTTTATTTCTACCCTTCTGTTTTTTATTCTACCGGCTTCGGTTGAGTTATCAGCAATTGGATTGCTTTCTCCCAACCCTTTAGTTTTTAATCTGGCACCATCAATACCATTATTTACCAAATACGCTTTTACTGAATTGGCTCTATCTACAGAAAGCATCATATTCCTTTTCTCGGTTCCTTCCGCTGAAGAGTTTCCTGCCAATTCATATGTAGCGGATGGGTTTTTCTTCATTTGTTGTGAGATACCTTCTAAAATATCATAAGACTCTGTTTTTAAAACAGATGAATTAAATTCGAATTGGATATTTCTAGAGTTAAAAGCTTTTGGTTTTTCTTCTGGGCAACCTTCATTAGCACTACTTCCTTTTACCTCAGGACACTTATCTTGGTCATCTGGTACTCCATCACCATCTGTATCTTTTACGATAGGAGCTGGCTCAGGTTTTGGTTCTGCTGGCGGCGGCGGCGCAACTTCTTCTTTTACTGCTAATTTTTTTGATTTGCAACTTGTTAACGATAGTAAACTACATGAAAAAATGGTTAGAATTACGAAAAATTTAATCTTGAGATGAGTCATATTATATTAATTATTGATTTTCAGAAGTTGAAATTAAGAGCAAAATTCTAATAATTATTAGTT
>JAHJVW010000128.1 GCA_018828585.1 Bacteroidota bacterium | reverse complement strand
GATAGAACGCATCGAATAGGGCAAACTAAAAATGTGTTTATCTATAAATTCATCACAAAAGACACGGTAGAAGAGAAAATTCTTGCCCTACAACACAAAAAACTTCGCGTAGCTAAAAGTTTAATCACTACAGAAGAAAGCTTTATTAAGTCACTTTCTGATGCTGATATTAAAGAAATTTTAGCTTAAAGCCTAAGACACTTTAACCCGCTATTTGCATTATTTTTTTAGTATTAAAAACCAAAAAAGGTGTTATTATTATCATTAACGTAAAAGAAATCATTAGTTTTATACAAACAATATTAAAATCAGAAATGAAATTCAAATCATTACTTGTTTATAGCTCGGCAGTTTTATTCGCCGCCTGTTCTCCAAAACCTTATCAGGAAGCACAAAAGATACAAACGGAAAAAATACAAGCTGTTGTAGAAAAAATGGATTTGAATCCAGCGCCAATTTTAATGGATTCTTTAGGTAATACCATTCAAACTTCATTTATACCAACAGTAAATTTTAGCAGTCGCAAACCCGACTTTGTCATTATCCACCATACCGCTCAGGATTCATTAGCACAAACCATCAAAACTTTCACCTTAGAACGCACACAAGTTAGCGCCCATTACGTGATTGGAAGAGACGGACAAGTAGTCCAAATGTTAAATGATGAGTTAAGGGCTTGGCATGCAGGATTAAGTAAATGGGGAAACAATTATGATATGAATTCTTGTTCTATCGGAATCGAGATTGATAATAACGGAACTGAACCTTTTAGCGATGCGCAAATCAATAGCTTATTGATTTTACTTCAAAAACTAAAAACTACCTATAATATCCCCACTGCAAATTTTATTGGTCATGCTGATATCGCTCCAAAAAGAAAGCCTGATCCAAGTATTTTATTTCCATGGAAAAGATTAGCAGATAATGGATTTGGATTGTGGTTTGACAATCCTACAACTCCTCCGCCAGCAGATTTTGATGTTGAAAATGCTTTACGCAGAATTGGGTACGATACAAGAGATTTACCTGCGGCAATCATTGCCTTTAAACGTCACTTTGTGAAGTTGGATTTAAATCCCGAGATGAGTGATTGGGATAAATGCGTATTGTTTAATTTGTATAAAAAGTATTAGGTGAGTTTAAAGTGTAGAGTAGAAAGTTTAAGGAAAACATAGAGGTAACTTTAAACTTTCTACATTTAACTAATTACTTCTGAGATTCCTTTGCCCAAGTATCTTTTAAAGTGACTGTTCTGTTGAAAACCAAATTTTCGGGAGTGGAGTCGGCATCTAAGCAGAAATATCCTTTTCTAATAAACTGGTAACGTCTATCTGGATTTTCTTCTAATTGTTTTGATGCATTTGCTAAATCAGATTCAATAAAAGCATTTTTAACTACCACCAAACTTTCTGGATTGATATAATCCTTAAAGTCGCCTTCTTCTCTATCCGGCTCTTCAGAAGTAAATAATCGATCATATAATCTTACTTCGGCAGTTTTTGCATGTGGAACACTCACCCAATGCATCGTTCCTTTAACTTTTAAACCGGAAGTATCTTCTCCTGACTTAGAATCTGGGAAATAGGTACAATGTATTTCAGTTACATTTCCATTAGCATCTTTCACAAAATCATCACACCTAACAATGTAAGCACTTTTCAAGCGGCTCATCAAACCTGGTCCTAAACGGAAGAATTTTTTTGGTGGTTCTTCCATAAAATCATCTCTTTCAATCCACAGTTCTCTGCTAAATGGAATTTGTCTTTCTCCATCATGTCCTTCTACTTCAGGATTATTTTCTCCAGGCAACATTTCTTTTTGTCCTTCCGGATAATTGGTGATAATCATCTTTATCGGATCTAAAACCGCCATCCTTCTCCATGATGTTCTATTCAAATCCTCGCGAATAAAGAATTCCAATAAACTATATTCAATCAGATTTTCTCTTTTTGCAATTCCTATTCTTTCACAAAAATTTCGGATTGAAGATGGTGTAAATCCACGACGACGCAAACCACTAATAGTAGGCATACGGGGGTCGTCCCAACCGCTCACAAATTTCTCGTTTACCAATTGCAATAATTTCCTTTTACTGGTCACCGTATAATTTACATTGCGGCGGGCAAATTCATACTGATGCGATGGATAAATTTCTAACTGAGCAATTAACCAATTATATAATTCTCGGTGAGGAATAAATTCTAAAGTACAAACGGAATGTGTTACATGCTCTATGGCATCACTTTGGCCGTGAGCAAAATCATACATCGGGTAAACACACCATTTATTACCAGTACGGTGATGCTTAGCATGCTTAATTCGATATAAAATTGGATCACGCATTAACATGTTTACATGCGTCATATCAATTTTCGCTCTCAATGTGCGACTTCCATCCGGAAACTCTCCATTTTTCATGCGCTCAAAAAGATCCAAATTTTCTGCTACTGATCTATTTCTAAATGGGCTGTCTTTTCCGGGCTCTGTGTGAGTTCCTTTTAGTTTTGCCATTTCTTCAGAACCTAATTCATCCACATAAGCCAAACCTTTCTCAATCAGTTTAACTGCATAGCTATATAATAAATCAAAATAATCAGAAGCATATAATTCGTTTTTCCATTGAAAACCCAACCATGCGATATCCTTTTTGATGCTATCAACATATATGGTTTCTTCTGTAACTGGGTTGGTATCATCAAAACGAAGATTGGTATAACCGTTAAATTTTTGAGTTAATCCAAAATTTAAGCAAATACTACTGGCATGACCAATGTGCAAAAACCCGTTTGGCTCTGGTGGAAAACGGGTAACTATTTGATCGTATTTACCTGCTTTTAAATCGTTTTCAACAATCTCTTCAATAAAATTTAATGACTTTTCTTCTGACATGCTTTAAAAATAACTAGCCACAAAAGTAAGAAAATTGAACGAAGCTGAACATTTGGGAACAATAGAATGAAGCGGTTTCAAAAAACAATTATTTTATTGATATTGTAGATTCTTTTAAACCGATATTTAATCATAATGAGAATTTCTAAAAACCTTTCAATCCTAAGCTTTTGCATTGGAATATTATTCTGGACTGCCTGCAGTCGCGTAACTCCATCAGCTCAAAACAACACTTATTTTGACACAACAGATTCTGGCGTTCAAGATGGGGGAGTAACCATGATTCCCATTAAGACCTCAAAAGGAACATTTAATGTTTGGACCAAAAAGTTTGGTAATAATCCGAAAATGAAAGTCTTATTATTAAACGGTGGGCCTGGTGCAACTCACGAATATTTCGAATGTTTCGAGAATTTCTTTCCTAAAGAAGGAATCGAATTTATTTATTACGACCAATTGGGTTGTGGTAATTCAGATAACCCAAAAGATACTGCTATGTGGGATTTACCACGTTACGTTGAAGAGGTAGAACAAGTTCGTCAGGCTTTAGACTTGACGCCTGATAATTTTTACGTGTTGGGTCATTCTTGGGGTGGGATTTTAGCGATGGAATACGCCTTAAAATATCAGAAAAACTTAAAAGGTTTAATTATTTCTAACATGATGGCTAGTGTTCCAGCTTATGGAAAATATGCTGATAGTGTGCTGGCAAAACAATTAGATCCTGCTGTTTTAAAAGAAATAAGGACTATTGAAGCAAACAACGACTATGAAAATCCAAAATATATGGAACTTTTAATGCCCAACTTTTATACGCAACATATTTTAAGAATGCCGTTAAAAGACTGGCCAGAACCAGTAAATCGATCTTTTGCTAAAATGAACAAATCACTATACGTCACCATGCAGGGACCAAGTGAATTTGGTGTAGCTGGTAAATTAATAAACTGGGATAGGATGGAAGAATTAAAAAACATTACAGTGCCAACTTTGGTAATTGGTGCCAAAAACGATACGATGGACCCTGCGTTTATGGAAAAAATGTCGAAGCAGGTTTTAAATGGAAGTTATTTGTATTGCCCGAATGGAAGTCACATGGCCATGTACGATGATCAGCAAGTTTATTTTAAAGGTCTAATTAAGTTTGTAAAAGGCGTGAACGATGGGAAAGAAAAAGTTGATTTAAAATAGAAAAAACCGTAAAAAACAACCCCGATACTGAGCATCTATTACAATCAGTGTCGGGGTTTTATATGATGAATTTTAAAAGAATATTATCTTTTTAATAAGAATTGAACTAAAGATTGTTCGCCCGCCTTCACTAAAATGGTTGTTTTAGAGGGTGTACCACCGCTCACAAATTCGTCTTGAATACCATCATTATTTTTTAGACTTAAAGATAAACCCACAAATAAAATCACCGGAATGAACATCATTAAAAAAGGTGATACTGAAGTAGTTAATTTTTTCATTGTATTGTTATTTTGTTTGACAGTTCAAATATTCAACAAAATATTCACCTGCTAAAAAGTATTAGACCAACCGTTAGTATTTCAAGACGAACGGGGTTAAGGGCTGATGAACTATGATTTTATGGTGGTGAACGAGTTGGTAGATAAAAAAAGGTCGTTCGTCTAAAATTGCAGTGTTTAAAATATCTTTAATTACTTTTAACTAATATGAATCGTCTGAGAAAGTTTTTACTGCATACCATGGTGTGGATCTTTTTGATCACCATATTCACGTTTGCAGCCTCTGCTGGTTTTAATTCTACACAAGGATTTTATTTTTTGTTTGTTGGGTTATCATTATTTAACCTCTGCATATTTTATATCAATCTTTATTTTATAATTCCGATTACATTAGATAAAAGACGTTTCTTTTTATGGATGTTGAGTTGCTTGATATTAATAGCAACATTTCTAGCTATTAAATATGGATTTAGTTTTTATATCTATAAGCTAAGTGGTTTAAAATTGATGGTGAAGGATCGTGAAATGTCATTTTCTGAACCACTAAATTTTATGCTCGGTACTTTCATGACAAATGGATTTATTGTATTTTTAAGTACGGCCTATAAATTCACAGTAGATTGGTTTTTTAACGAACGTGAAAAATCTGATTTAGAGAAGCAAAGTTTAACTGCCGAATTAGCCTTTTTAAAATCTCAAATTAATCCTCATTTTTTATTCAATTCGCTAAACAACATTTATTCCTTAGCTTATCAAAAGTCAGAAGAAACACCCAATGCCATTTTAAAACTTTCAGAAATTATGCGGTACATGCTTTATGAAAGTAATGATAATCGTGTAGCTATAGAAAAAGAAATCACCTATTTAAAAAGCTTCATTGAGTTACAAAAGTTGCGTTTTAAAGGAAATTCTTACGTTGTTTTAGAAGTAGAAGGAAATATCTCTAATCAGCAAATAGTACCTTTAATTCTGATTTCATTTGTAGAAAATGCTTTTAAACATGGGCTTGCTTCAGATAAAAAAAATCCAATTTATATCAACATTTCTGTTTTTGAGGATAATTTGCTCTTTACTGTCAAAAACAAAAAGAACAATGTGAATAAAGACCAAACTGGTGGAATTGGAATGGTGAATGTTAAGCGAAGGTTAGAATTAACCTATCCTGAAAAATATAAACTCTCAATAGAAAATCATGAGCATGACTATTATTGCGAATTATATCTAAATTTATAGCATGGTGATTAATTGCATTGTAGTTGATGATGAGCCTTTGGCTATTGATATTATTAATGATTATATCGATAAAATTCCTTTTTTACAGTTGGTTAAAAGCTTCCAAAACCCCATTGAGGCCCTTACGATTGTACAAGAAGGCGGCGTTGATTTGGTGTTTTTAGATGTCCAAATGCCAGAGCTTACAGGCATTCAATTTTTGAAGATTGCGAATAATAAATGTCGTGTGATTTTAACTACTGCTTATCCACAATATGCGGTAGAAGGTTATGAACATAACGTGGTTGATTACTTATTGAAACCAATTGCTTTTGATCGTTTTTACAAAGCCGCCGAAAAAGTTCAGTGGTTAATGGGTTTAGCACCTCAAAGTACACAAGAAATACAAGCCCCGGTTTTAGTAGCACAACCTATTGCTAACGATTTCATTTTTGTAAAGACCGAGTATAAAATTCAAAAGATTTATTTGAATGATATCCTATTTATCGAAGGCTTAAAAGATTACGTTTCTATCTACACTGAAACTGAGCGTATCATCACCCTGCAAAGCATGAAAAAAATTGATGAGGGTTTGCCCGATCATCGGTTTGTCCGAGTGCACAAATCCTATATCGTTGCTTTAGATAAAATAGAAAGTATAGAGCGTAGTCGGATTTCTATTGCTGATAAAATTATCCCGATAGGAGATACTCACCGAGATTGTTTTTTTAAAATGATTGAGGATAAAAATATTTAACTAACTGTTTGTTGTCTTTTTCGATTACTGAAATAGATAATGATAGAGCAAATGATGAAAACTAACGAAGAAAGGGCTGATAAAACGATCCTCCATAAAACGCCGCTTTCAATACCCTGTTTTAAAGTACTTAAAGTAACAGGAATCATTGCTAAATAAATGATTTGTAAAGATTTTTTCTTTTTAATGTTTTCCATAGTTAAGTAAAGATAAAAATAGTTAAGCTGATTTTTCTACCACTAATTTGATGGCTTCTTCAGCTTCTTTTACTAAATCTTCATATGATTTTTCTTGAGGTTCCATAGGTTGTAAAACGGTAATTTTCATTGGGATAAAAGTGTTTAACCAAACCAAGCCATAACGAACAACCTTCCAAGAGTTTTCTATCGCAATAGGGACAATTAACGCATTTGGAGCTTTCTTTAAGATGGTGGCTATTCCTCCAACTTGGAACTCTTTCAACTTCCCATTTTTTGATCTTGTGCCTTCTGGAAAAATAGCTGCCGACCAATTGTTTTGCTGCATCCGGATACCTAGTTTCAATATTTCTGCAACTGCTTGCTTCTTATCATTTCTATCAATATTGGCACCACCACCATACTTTAAGTTAAATGAAATTGAAGGAATTCCTTTGGTCAGTTCTATTTTAGAAATAAATTTTACGTGGTATTTTCTTAAGAACCAAATCAACGGAGGAATATCGTACATACTTTGGTGATTAGAAACAAAAATTATAGGTCGATTGGTTGGTAAGTTGAATTTATTTTGGAAACTAAGAGTCACACCCAGTGGATAGTAAGAACTCAACAAAAAGAAATTCATCACATCAACTGATTTTTTATGAGCAGCATAGCCACCAAATTTTAAACACAGCCATTGTATGGGATGAAAAATTCCTAAAAAGAAAAAGAATATAAAATGATGTATTGGACTTAAAACAAATCCTAAAACTCTTCTCATTACTACAAATATAAGCACCCTAAAATTAAAAACCTGCCCTCATCAGCTTTACCCTTAAAATTCCCGCAACGCTTAGCGAATCTGTAATTTCTCCGTTGATTACCATTTGATAAGCTTGCTCAAATGGTATTTTTTTTATTGCTAATTGCTCGGTTTCTTCTGGCTCAGCTTCAAATTGTTCGAAATCTTTTGCCAAATATAAAATCCCCAGCTCATCACTTACCGAGTTGGAAAGGTGCATTCGCAGAACTTCTTTCCATTCTTTAGCCACCAAACCCGTTTCTTCTAACAATTCTCTTTTAGCTGAATCTAATGGAATTCCATTTAACGGTCCACCGCCTTCTGGCAACTCCCAACTGTACTGTTTCAACGGAAATCGGTATTGCCCTACCAAAAAAATATTATCATTCTCATCAATCGCAATGATTCCAATGGCATAGTTTTTAAAATGAACAACGCCATAAATTCCATCTCCGCCAGAAGGATTAATTACCTGATGTTCGGTTAAACCAATCCATGGATTTTGATAAATTTCTTCACTTGATTTGGTTTTCCAGGGGTTTTCTTCTTTCATTGTATATTTTTTAGAGAAACGAATTTATCAAAATTCGGTTAAGCTAATGCGGTGCTAGTTTATAATTTATCCCAAATAGAATTCTCAAAATTTAAATTCAAAAAATCAGATTTCGGTTCCATGTCTAAATAAGGATAAGACACTTTGGATAAATATAAACCTTGTGGATGTGCTGGTGATAAAATCTTGGGCGTTTCTTGATTTATAAAATAGCCTTCAAATTCAATTAAACTCAACTTTCCTATTCCAACTTTTAACAATTGCCCTACCAAAATCCGAATCATCTTACTTAAAAAGCGATTAGATGAAATTTGAAACCGCAGTCTTTGCTCATTTGAAGAAATCAGCCATTCCGCTTTAGAAACGTGGCAAACAGTATAGTCATTCTTATCTGGTGAAGTACAAAAAGGACGGTAATCATTATATTTCAATAATAAAGCTGTCGCTGATTTTAGTTTTTCAAGATCCATAGCTAATCCTAAATATTGAGCGCTACAGCCAGTTAAAAATGGGTCTTTGTAAGTGTGAATGAAATAATCATATTGCCTATGGACGGCATCAAATCGGGCGTGTGGTAAACCTACCATCGGGATGATATCAAAAATAGCAATATCTTCAGGTAAACTTTTATTTAACCGAAAAAAGAACGTAGCGTCACAGTCTTCATCAATATCCGCATGAAAAAAGAACTGACTCGCATTCACCTTTGCATCCGTTCTCCCGCAGCCATTAATACTTACAGGAAATTTTAAAACCTGAGCAATTTTATCTTCTATGACTTTTTGAACACTATTGTAAAGCGCATTCTTTTGCCAGCCCTGATAATTTAAACCTCTATACCCTATGTGAAAGAAATACCTCAATTGATTTTTGGTAAAGATAAATTAGAAAAAGTAAATAGCTATTTTAAATTCACTTCATACAGATTAAATATTCTAAAAACCTTTTAACTTTATCACAAACATATTAAACATGACCTATATAGCCTCTCCTGATCGTTACCAAAATATGCAATACCGCCGATGTGGTAAAAGCGGGTTAAAACTTTCAGCCTTTTCCTTAGGTTTATGGCATAATTTCGGACATGCTAATGATTTTGAGAACAGTCGAAAAATCTTACGTACTTCATTTGATGCGGGTATCACTCATTTTGATTTAGCAAACAATTATGGTCCGCCTCCCGGGTCGGCCGAGGAAAATTTTGGTAAATTATTACAACAAGATTTTTCTGCTCATCGCGATGAACTGATTATTTCGTCGAAAGCAGGATATTACATGTGGGAAGGTCCTTACGGAGAGTGGGGCTCAAAAAAATATTTGGTTTCCAGCCTAGATCAAAGCTTAAAGCGGATGCAATTAGATTATGTGGACATCTTCTATCATCATCGCCCAGATCCTGATACACCACTAGAAGAAACCATGGGTGCTTTAGACTTGATCGTTCGTCAAGGAAAAGCATTGTATATTGGCATTTCCAATTACCAACCAGAAGAAGCTAAAAAAGCCTTCCAAATTTTAAAAGATTTAGGAACACCCTGTTTAATTCACCAACCCAGATACTCGATGTTTGAACGTTGGGTGGAAGACGGCTTATTAAATTTATTAGAAGAAGAAGGCGTGGGTTGTATTCCATTCTCTCCATTAGCTCAGGGTTTATTGACCGATAAATATCTACATGGCGTTCCCGAAGATTCTAGAGTAGCGACAAGCGGGGTTTTCTTGAATGAAAGGCACTTGACTAAAGAACGTTTAGATGCGATTGGAAAGCTGAATGCCATCGCTCAAAAGCGAGGACAGAAATTAGCACAAATGGCCTTATCCTGGATTTTAAAAAATGAAAGAATTACTTCGGTTTTAATTGGTGCTAGTAAACCAGAACAAGTTTTAGACTCTATAAAAGCTTTGGATAATATTCAATTTTCTGAAGAAGAATTAAAAGAGATAAACTCGATCAAGCTTAAGTCGTTGTATTGAAACAAAAAAGGGGAAACATAATCTTCCCCCTTCTTAATTTATAATATTAACCTATTTAGACGCTTTTAAAGTCTCTAAAAGCACTTTCGCTGCTTCTTCTGATGAACCAGGGTTTTGTCCGGTGATCAATAAACCATCCTTCTTCACATAAGAACTCCAATCAGCTCCTTTGCTATAATTTCCACCCAATTTTTTCATTTCATCTTCTAAAAGAAAAGGCACTACTTTAGTTAATTGTACGGCTTCTTCTTCTGAATTAGAGAATCCCGTAACTTCTTTCCCTTTTACCAATGGCTCACCGTTAGGTGCTTTCACTTTGACCAAAGCAGCGGGAGCGTGACAAACAAAAGCAACTGGCTTTTCATGCTTATAGAAATTTTCTATTAAAGCAATCGAAGTTTCGTCATTCGCTAAATCCCAAAGGGGACCATGTCCGCCTGGGTAAAATACGGCATCGTAATCCGCTTGATTTACTTCCGCTAATTTAACAGAATGCGCCAATTTTGTTTTTAAGGCTTCATCTGCATAAAAACGTTTTGTAGCATCCGTTTGAGCACCATCTGCCTCACTTTTTGGATCGATTGGTGGTTGTCCACCTTTTGGTGAAGCAATGGTTAACTCTACACCTGCATCTGCCATTACATAATAAGGTGCTGCAAATTCTTCTACCCAAAAACCTGTTTTTTCACCTGTGTAACCTAAATCACTATGTGATGTTAATACGATTAATACTTTCATAATTATTGTTTTCATTTTTTAAATTAATAACTCATTTCTACAATTTTCTCTACATCTGCCGGAGCCAATGTCTTGTGCTCGCCTAAACCAACCCAACCTCTTTCTGTAAATCTTTTAGCAATTTTTTCTGCCGTTCCTTTATAGTCATCAGTATAGTCAGAAAGTTTGATGTCAATATCTAAGGATTTAAAGAAATCTTCTGTTTTAATAATGGCTGCCTTAGCAATAGCGAGTGTATCACCTTCATTGATGCCCCAAACTCTTTTACCATATTGAGCCAATTTTTCTTTTTTAGCTTCCAAATTATATCTGTAATGACTAGGTGCAATTACCGCCAAAGTTCTTGCATGGTCTATTCCAAATTGTGCTGTTAACTCATGCCCGATTGCATGCACTGCCCAATCTGTTGGCACTCCTTTTTGTATTAAGCCATTTAAAGCCATGGTGCAACTCCACATAAAATTAGATGCCGCTTCATAATCAGATGGATTATTAGTGATTCTTGGCGCCAACTCAATTAATGTTTGCATGATGCTTTCCGCAAAACGATCTTGCAACGCCGCACCAATTGGATAAGTCATGTATTGTTCTAAAACGTGGGTAAAAGCATCGGTAATTCCGTTTGCCAATTGGCGCTGAGGAATCGATTGTACTACCTCCGGATCTAAAATAGAGAATTGAGGAAATAATCCTGGACCACCCATTCCTAATTTTTCTTGTGTTTCTCTTCTGGTAATTACAGACCCTGAATTCATTTCTGAACCTGTTGCAGGTAAAGTTAAAACCACTCCAAATGGTAGTCCTTTTTCTGTTTTGATTCCATTCTTCAAAATATCCCAAGGCGTTTCACCTTCATATAATGCGGCAGAGGAAAGGAATTTTGTGCCATCAATAACGGATCCGCCACCTACAGCTAGCATATAAGTGATCTTTTCTTCTTTGATCACTTTCAATGCATCCATTAAAATCTCATATTCAGGATTTGCAGGAATACCGCCAAATTCAATCACTTCGAAACTTTTTAAAGCATTTTTTACCTGCTCATAAATCCCATTCTTTTTAATACTACCACCTCCATAAAGCATTAATACTTTTGCATTCGCAGGAATTTCTGTAGCTATTTTTTCTATTTGTCCTTTTCCAAAAATGATTTTGGTAGGATTTTTAAATTCAAAGTTTAACATGTTCTATTTCTTTTAATATTTATTGATGTTTAACAATTATCGCCGGTGCATTGAAAAGTTTGGTCTTGATTTTCTAAAACCAATTGTTTAAAAGCATCTAAAAACACAGCTGGTGTTTGTGCTCCTTGAATCATATATTTATCATTGATGATAAAAGTAGGAACGGCTTGAATACCTGCTTCTCTGTACATTTTTTCTTCAGCTAAAACTTCAGTCCTTCCTTCTTCAGATGCTAAAAAGGCTTCAGTTTCCATTCTAGAAAGTCCACATGCTTCAGCTAAATCTAATAAGGTTTCTGGGTTTGAGAAATCTTTACCGGCTGTAAAATAGGCTTCAAACAAACTATTCGCCAACTTTAAATCTTTGTGTTGTTTTTTAGCAAACCACATTAACCGATGAACATCTACTGTATTTGGGATGTTTGTGATTTTTTCTGGATTCATTGCTAATGATTCTGAATCTGCAACGCTTTTAATCTGATCGAACATGTTTGCTCCTTGTTGCCCGAATTTTTTAAATAGGAAAGCATTTTTTTCCATACCTTCCTTCTCCAACTCTGGATGAAGTTGAAACGGTTTCCAAGAAATTTCCGCTTCATAATCTGATTGCGCCAAAGCATCATTAAGCCTTTTCTGACCAATGTAACACCACGGGCAAACTAAATCAGATACGATATCTATTTTAATTTTATTCATTTTCTTAAACTTTAACCACCATTTTACCTTCGTTTTTTCCTTCAAACAAATCCATAAATGCTTGCGGAATATTCTCAAAACCATTAACAATAGTTTCTGAATAAGTTAACTGACCTTCTTTTAACCAGCCACTTAATTTTTTGATGGCTTCTGGAAATTTATCGGCATAATTAGAAACTATAAAACCCTGCATCAATACACTGTTTTTTACTAAAGTTGATTGTACTCTTGGTCCCATAGGAATTTCAGTATCATTATAAGTAGCTATTGCGCCGCAAACCGGTACTCGCCCAAATTTGTTAATGTTGGCTAAAACAGCATCCGATATTTCGCCGCCAACATTGTCAAAATAAATATCAACGCCATTTGGAGCAGCATCTTTAATCGCCTTTTTCATGTCAGTTGTAGTTTTATAATTGATGCCTTCATCAAAACCAAACTTAGATTTCAGCATTTCTACTTTTTCATCTGAACCAGCTATGCCAATCACTTTGCAGCCTAATATTTTTCCAATTTGACCAACTACACTTCCAACAGCTCCTGCTGCGCCAGAAACAACCAGCGTTTCTCCTTTTTGAGGATTTGCAATATTTATCAATCCAGAATAAGCGGTTAAACCTGTCATTCCTAAAATGCCTAAATAAGCAGAAAGGTCGGCAGCATTCGCATCCACTTTCGTTAAACCTTTTCCACTTGATGTTTGAAACTGTTTCCAATCTAACCCGCCCGTTATAAAATCACCTATTTTAAAATCACCGTTTTTCGAATCAGTAACTTCTGCTACAATTGCAGACTGAATAGGTTTGTTGAGTTCAAAAGGTGCAACATAAGATTTTGCCTCACTCATTCTACCACGTAAATAGGGATCAACAGAAACATAAAGCGTCTTTAACAAAACTTCTCCATCTTTTAAAGTAGGGTTGTCTTCTTCAATAAATTTGAAATCTTTTAACGTTGGTTTTCCAACCGGACGACTATTTAATACAATTACTTTGTTCATGATACTTATTTTAAATCCAGGACTTAACATCCATGGATGTTATTTTATTAAATTTTTTTATCTTCTTATTTTCTCTAATAAATCGTTTAATAGATTGGATTGCTCATCATTTAAATCAATAACTACGTCGTCAATCAATTCACGTCCAATCTTTTTTATAGCTATTCCTTTTAACGTGATTTTGATAGTCACCACTCGTTGATCAATACTGTATCGCTCTTTTTGAATAAAGCCTTTTTCCATGAGTTTATTCAATAGCCTAGAAACATTGGGCATTCGATCAATCAAACGATCTTTGATAAGATTAACTGTTGCCGCTTTTTCAGGTTGTCCATCTAATATAGATAAAGCATTAAATTGTTGAAGAGACAAGCCTGTTGGTTTTAAAGCGACAGAAATTTTATTTAAAACCCAATTGGAAGTGAAGATGATATTGGTAAACGCCCGTTGTTGCGGACTGCCAAACTCGTGTTTTAACTCTTCTTCAATTTTCATTCAACAAATTTACAATCCATGGATGTTAAATCCAAGGATTGTAATTAAACTTTTATGTTTTTAATGTCAAGTTTGAGAAATGGATTTTTAAATGTGTTCAGGGTTTAAAATGTTTTCTGTTGGAAAAAAGTTAATTTAGTTTACTACTTATTAAAACACTCCGTAACATAACAGAATTCGGCTATATGATGGAATGTTTATGATACGTATATTTAAGTTAGGGCTAATTCTAAAATGACGAACTTCATACATAACATTGACAAAAACAACTTTTTCTATAGTTCAATTACAACTTTAGTCTACGCTCAGTTTGGCATAAATGAAATGTTTTCTAGAGGTTTTATGACCAAAGCTTGGGTAACTCATAAAAATGATTTTGAAGGTTTTCAAAAATATATCTTTTCCTTTGGTTTTAATTCTTCAATCAATAACGAAATATTTAAGGCAAGAAATTTTACTCCTTTGATATTTGTGCCAGGCTTTTTGAAGAAAGACAAAACAATAGCTTATGAATTTGATCCATATCAATCGGCTGTAGAATTTGTTAATGATACTGGTGGGAGAACTTCAGCAAATATTGAACTGACACATATGACTATATTAAAAGCTTTTGAGAAAATAGCTGACCTTAATTTGTCAGGAGATGTTTTCGAATTTTTTAGGCATGTAAGAAATGCTTCTGCTCATAATGGAAAATTTCATTTCCATAAAAAAGTTTTAAATAAAGAAGGTGAACTCTTAAAGATAGCTAAATGGGAAAACTTTGAAATAAAAGCCTCAATGAATGGTTTATATCTGATTATGGAACATAAAGAAGATACAACTTCATTTTTTGACCAAGGTGATTTAGTTGAGTTTTTATTGGACTTTGAAAACCATTATCCCGAAATAAAGAAGAACTAGCCCTAACAGCAAATTTGTACAAAAATGGCTGACGGTGGTTTACTTTAATTCATCAGTTATTTACTTAATTTAGTGCAGGCTGAAAATGGTTTTGCTAGGAATGCCATTTCAGTACAAATTAGCCAACCGTTAAAAATCTGTTCTTTTTATGGGTCAGTTAAATTTGTATCCAATCTTAACCTCATCAACAATAGGCTTCCGCGTAGCTTTAAATAGTGTTTAATGATCTCGGTTCGTTTATTGTTTTCGAATCAGAAATTAAAATTATGAAAGCACCATCGTCTCCAAAACAAATTACTTGGATTATTGGCTTAGTTACAGGCTTTGCCGGTATAATAGGTCATTTTACTAACGTTCAATTTTTAACTGAATACAGTTTTCAACTTTTGTTAGTTGGATTTCTAGTTTTAGCTGCAGGAACTACTTTTAAAGATATTTAGAATTAGTATCTATTATAAACACCGATGGGGTTTAGAACCCTGTCGGTGTTTTAAGCTTGTAAAATAATCCCAAATAAAAACTCCCTGAAAAAATTAATTCTCGGGGAGTTAAAATAGGTTAACCTTTGTGGCTAAACCCGGTTGAAGCGATATCCTTTTGCTGTTTGTTTTTCACAAACGGCAAAAGATTTAGCGGAAGACGGGACTATCCGCCGCCAAACGCAATGCTATTGCTTTTCGAAAATCAATCAGCTTTGATGCCGTATTTTTCTGCATACTTTTTGTACAATTGTTTTTGTACGTTATTTAAATCAATGGATCTGCCTTGAATAAAAGCAGTGGTGATGTTGTTAGTCATCATGTCTAAAGCATCCCCTTCTGAAATGATGATATTGGCATCTTTACCTACTTCTAAAGTACCTGTCATATTATCAATTCCTAAAATTTTAGCAGTGTTTGAAGTGATGGTAGCCAAAGCTTCTTCTTTAGTCAAACCGTAAGCAGCACTTACACCCGCCATGAAAGGCAAGTTGCGTTGTTGCCAATATCCATCAGCACTCATCGCGATCAACAAGCCAGCATCATGCAAAATTTTAGCGTTTTTATAAGGCAAATAAACATCGTCGTCGTCATTTGCTGGTAACGATTGGCTTTCGTACATGATAATGGGAACGTTGTGATCTTTCAAAAACCCAGTAATTTCGACAGCATCTTCGGCTCCAACCAAAACTGGGGTAATCCCAAAACTTTCAAAGAATTTTACTGCTACAATGATGTCTTTTTGATTGTTTACGTTGACCATTGCTTTTTTGGTGCCGTTAAATAAACCTTTCATGGCATCAAAACGGGCATTAAAAGTATTTGGCTTTTCTGTACTTGCATAGGCTTTTGCTTCTGCAAAATAGTTATTCAGCTCTGTTAATTGCTTTTGGTAACGTTCTTTTTGCTGCTCCTCTGTTAAAGTGGCACCTCCAAATCTTCTACCCTCAGCTGGTTGTTTTGAAGTTGGCCAATTGAAATGTACGGCCATGTCTTTCTTATAAGCGGCGTCTTCCCAATTCCAAGCATCGAGCTGAACGATGGAAGAAGTGCCCGAAACCAATCCGCCTTCTGGTGTAGGCTGCGATAAAAGCGTTCCGTTAGAGCGAACTGTTGGGATAATCCTAGACTCTGTATTATAGGCAATCAATGATCTTACATGGGGGTTAATGGTTCCTGTTTCTTGGGCATCACGCGTTGCCCGTACAGATTGTACCTCTACCAAACCCAAGGCATTATTGGGTGCAATAAAACCCGGATAAATTTGCTTACCCTCGGCATGAACAATGGCAATATCTTGTGGAACTGCATTGCCCTCTTTTACAGAAATGATTTTTCCCTTAGAAAAAATGACAGTTCCGTTTTGGATGACTTGTCCGTTACCCACATGGATGGTTCCGCCAACAATAGCGATGGTTCCTGATTGTGGTTTTGCGGGAGAAATGGTGGCTTGCGCAAAAGTTGCAGTTGTTGCAAAACTCAGGGCAATAAATTGATATATAAATTTTCTCATGTCGTTTTTAGTTTGTTTGGGTTTGATAATTCTCTTCAATTGTATCGCAAGTGTTTAAACTTGGTTTAGTAAAAGATGGACGTTGCGTTTTTGAACCTCCGTTTTTAGAATCCAACATTTTTTGGATTAAACGAGCTTCTTCAGATTTTATCGTTTTTTGTTGATCTGCATCCTTATCAATATCCCAATATTTAATACCGTCTACGTACGTTTCTTCTGCTCTTGCATAAACAGAAAGAGGTTCGTCAGACCACAACACTAAATCTGCATCCTTACCCACTTTGAGACTACCCACTTTATTATCAATATGAAGCATTTTTGCGGGATTTAAGGTAACGAATTTAAAAGCTTCTTCTTTACTCACATTGCCATATTTCACTGCTTTCCCTGCTTCTTGGTTTAATCTTCTAGCCATTTCAGCATCATCCGAATTGAAAGCCACTAAAACACCAGCATCATGCATAATTTTTCCGTTGTACGGGATAGCATCCCAAACTTCCATCTTGTAAGCCCACCAATCAGCAAAGGTTGAACCGGCAATTCCTCTTGCTACCATTTTATCAGCAACTTTATAACCCTCTAAAATATGCGTGAAGGTGTTGATTTTGAAACCCATACTATCTGCAACATGAATCAACATGTTTATTTCTGATTGCACATATGAGTGACAAGTGATGTGGCGAGTATCATTTAAAATCTCTACCAAAGCATCTAATTCTAAATCTTTTCTTGGGGCGGTTAAACCTGATTTGTTTTTTGCCGAATTATAGGTCTCCCATTGTGCTTTATATTCTTTTGCTCTTGTGAAAGCATCCACATAAACCTGCTCAACACCCATACGAGTTTGAGGGAAACGGATGGTATTGAAATCGCCCCAATTACTTTGCTTTACGTTTTCCCCCAAGGCAAATTTGATGAAACCTTCCCAACCTGCAAACTTCATTTGTTCGGGTGTTTGGCCCCAGCGTAATTTTACCAGTTGTGTTTGGCCTCCAATTGGATTTGCTGATCCATGTAATAAATGTGAAGTGGTGACACCACCAGCTAATTGACGATAAATGTTGATGTCTTCTCCATCAACCACATCTCCAATTCTTACTTCCGCAGTAACTGCTTGCGTTCCTTCGTTTACACCACGACTGATTGCAATGTGCGAGTGCTCATCAATAATTCCAGGCGTTAAATGTTTACCTGTTGCATCAATTACTTTCGCACTTCCGGCAGCTAAATTCTTTCCGATTGCTTTAATTTTACCATTTTCAATCAACACATCTGTGTTTTGAAGAATTCCGTCTTTTTCATTAGTCCAAACGGTGGCGTTTTTAAATAAAACAGTTTCTTGTTTTGGGGCTTCGGTATATCCATAAGCTACAAAAGGATAAATCACGCTACCTAACACAATTTTAGCTTTTGGCTCTTCCTTTTTAGCTTTCTCTTTAAAGGGGGCGACTAAACTCGCCGACCAATTTGTATTAGATCCATCGGCTAAAGCAGCCTCACCTTTAAATGTAATTGGCTCTGATTTATCTAGGTAACCGGTTAATCTGATGTCTCCTTTAGGATTTTTCTTCAAATCGAAGAACATACTCACAAGGTCACCGTTTCTGCTTAAAGTTCCTTTTACTTTAACGCTATCGGTTCCTGTTCTTTCTAAATTCAAGTCGTAAGCGCCAACCGAACCGCCCACTTTCATGGTTAAATTTCCAACTCCTGCGATGATCAAACTATAATCTCCTCTCAAATCTTTCACATTCATTTGAGAAACAATAAATCTGCTTCCTTGCACCCAGTTTTCGAAAATGATATTTCCTTTTTTGAATAATGAATCTGAAGTGATTAAGAAGTTTGCGTCTTTTCCTTTGCTTAATGTTCCAACTTCAGCATCAATACCCAACATTTTTGCAGGTATCTCAGTTAAAGATTTTAGTGCTTGTTGCTCGCTTAATCCATTATCAATTGCGGTTCTTAGGTTGGTCCAGAAATCTTTACTGCTTTCTAAATCTGCTGTAGTAATAGCGAATTCAATTCCAGCTTTTTCTAATGCTGCAGGATTTGTAGGTGCCAATTCCCAGTTTTTCATTTGTGCATAAGTCACGCTTTTAGCATCCGCTGGATCTTCCACATCATACGCTTTCGGAAAATTTAATGGGATTATAAATTTACCTCCAGTACCTTTCATTGCAGCTATTCTTTGGTATTCATCACCACCAGATTTGAAAATATATTGTTTTCCAAATTCATCCCCCACTTTATCTGCTCTTAAAACATCTTCCCAATTGCTCACCTCGAAAATCTGAGGTAAACTTTGTTGTTTGTTAAATTCATCTAAAGAAATATTATATTCTTTATTCTGATTTTTATACCATGAAGCATCCAAATAGGTTTGTCGCAACAGAGCGATAGCACCCATTAAAGATTGTGGATAATCTGTTTTTGCAGTACCCTTATTGAAAGAATAATTTGCTGCGGTAGATGGGTTTATCATCACTTCGTTAGCGCTTTCGGTGCCTAAAGTTACCGCCGAGGAAGTTCCGCGAGCAATACCATCTTTAATAATGCTGTTTACTGTTCCAAAACCATTTTTCTTCAGTTCTTCTGATTTTTTAGCATCAATATTAAAAATAGTATTCACCTTCATTTCGGGCCTAATGGCCTCGTTCCAAGCATAAGCCCCATCTTTAGTGCTGGTAAATACCGGTTGGCTACCCCTAAAACTAAAACTTTGTCGAGGCGCATCTGGCAAACCATAACTAGAGAAAGCATCAATTAAGGAAGGATAAATATATTTTCCTTTTAAATCAATCACTACATATCCTTTCGGAATAGCAATGCCTGTCCCAACGCTTTCGATTTTTTTATCCTTAATAATCAATGTGCCGGCTTTGATCATTTGATTGGCGCTAACAACAATGTTAGCGTTAGTAAATGCAAATTGCCCTGAACGAATATCGAATGAGCCGTTCACTGGGTACGTTTCCTGAGCATTAGCTATAAAAAACGTAAACAATGTAAAAATTAAGAGGAGCGTTTTTTTCATGTAAAAAGAGTTTAGATTTTAAATTTAATCAGATTTTAAAACTTTTTTCAATTGAGACTGTAATTTTTTTGTTTGAGTTTAAAAATCTTAATTGAAAGAATCCTCGTTAGTTATTACAAGTTAGTTAAGTTTTAATAATCAAAATTCTAGTTTAGAGGTTTGTAATGATTTGGCAGAGTTTGAAAATTCAAACTCTGCCTTTTTTTATCTTATATTTGCTTAAAAAAAACATGATGTATACAGGATTATTACACCTTCACTCCGCTTTAAGGTATGTGGTTTTAGTATTGGTTTTACTAGCCATTATTCAAGCAATTACTGCTGGTAACAAACCTTACACGCCAACAAACAAAAAAATAAACTTATTTGCTTTAATTTCAGCGCATTTGCAATTGGTAATTGGTTTAATACTTTATTTTATTAGTCCTAATGTTGATTTCTCTAAAATGAGTGATCCAATTTTTAGGTATTGGAATGTGGAACACATCACGATGATGATTTTGGCTATTGCCTTAATCACGATCGGATATTCTAAATCAAAGCGAGCAAAAGAGGATAAGGCAAAACATAGGGCAATTTATATCTTTTATACGTTGGCTATCGTGATTGTTTTGCTGGCCATTTTTACCATGAAAGGTAGAAGCCAGTGGACGATGTAACAAAACGTTTGCGTAGATATTTTTATCAAAAAAATTCCAAAAGTCATTTTTCTTTATATTTTTGCATCGCAATGAATAAAAATAGATATACAAACAATAGTTGGTGGCGCTCGTTAAAAGCAGCATCGGAAAACTTATTTGTATCGTTTTAAAAAGAATTCAAACCCAAACCTAAACAAATATAACCCGACGCTAAACCGTCGGGTTTTTTTTTTTGGATTAAATTTGCCTCAAAATAATAAAAATGAAGAAATTTAAAATCAACGTTAGTTTTAAAAAGCTTTTAGCAGATACTACAACACCAGTAAGTATTTATTTACGCTTACGCGATGTGTTTCCAAATAGCTTGTTGCTAGAAAGCTCTGATTACCATAGCCGCGAAAATAGCATGAGTTATGTTTGCTGCGACCCAATTGCGGGAATTTTAATCCAGAATGCTGAGTTGAAAAAAAACTATCCAGATGGAAGTTCTGAAACATTAAAAGATTTTAACTTAACAGATGAGGTTTACGCTTTTAGAAAAAATTTCGAAAGTAATGCCGATACCCGTTTAAAGTTTATTACTGATGGTTTATTTGGTTATTTCACCCATGAAGCTGTTGAGTATTTTGAAGATATCAAACTCAAAAAAGAAACGTTTAACGAAAGAGAGATTCCTACTTTTCAATATCATATTTACAGATATATCATCGCCATTGATCACTTCAAAAATGAACTCTATATCGTAAAAAATGAAAGTGAGTTTGAAAAAGAACTCAACGGCTTAGAAAAAATTGAATACCTCATTCAGAACAAGAACTTTCCTGAATATCATTTTGAAACCAAAGGAGAGGAGCGTTCTAATCTAACGGATGAGGAGTTTAAGGCGCTAGTAGAGAAAATGAAAACCCATATTTTCCGAGGTGATGTTTTTCAGATTGTGCCATCAAGAGCTTTTCAAACTTCGTTTTTAGGGGATGAGTTTAACGTTTATAGAGCTTTGCGTTCCATCAACCCATCGCCCTATCTCTTTTATTTTGATTATGGAAGTTTTAAGATTTTTGGATCTTCGCCCGAAGCCCAACTAACAATAAAAAATAGAGTCGCTACCATCTATCCAATCGCAGGAACTTTTAAAAGATCGGGTAACGATGCACAAGATAAAATCATCGCCGAAAAATTAGAAAATGACCCAAAAGAATCTGCTGAGCATGTGATGTTGGTTGATTTAGCCAGAAATGATTTGAGTCGCCATTGCGAGAATGTGGAAGTGAAAGCTTACAAAGAAGTTCAATTTTACTCGCATTTAATTCACTTGGTTTCTAAAGTGAGCGGTACCTTAAAAGAAGGTGTTAATCCATTTAAAATTGTAGCCGATACTTTCCCTGCCGGCACTTTAAGCGGCGCTCCAAAATACCGAGCAATGGAATTGATTGACGCCTATGAAAAAGGAAAACGCAGTTTTTATAGTGGGGCCATTGGTTTTATGGGTTTCAACGGAGATTTTAATCATGCCATCATGATTCGCTCGTTCTTGAGTAAAAACAACAAATTACACTATCAAGCTGGTGCTGGAATTGTAGCTGATTCTAATCCAGAATCAGAATTAAATGAAGTAAATAACAAAATTGCTGCATTAAGAAATGCGATTAAACAAGCTCAAGAAATATGATATACGTTTAAAGTGAAAGATTTAAAGTTTAAAGAACTTTGAACCCTCAACTTTCAACCTTCAACTTTAAAAAAAATGAACATACTCGTTATAGACAATTACGATTCTTTTACCTACAATTTGGTGCATTTGTTAAATGAATTAGATCATGATGCTGAGGTTTGGAGAAACGACAAATTTAAGCTGGAAGATGTGGCTGCATTTGATAAAATTTTACTTTCTCCTGGACCAGGGATTCCATCAGAAGCAGGTCTTTTACTAGATGTTATTAAAACTTATGCAGATAAAAAAAGTATTTTGGGTGTATGTTTGGGTCAGCAGGCTATTGCCGAGGTTTTTGGTGGGGAATTATACAACTTAGCTAAACCGGTACATGGTACGGCAACCAATATTCAAATCAAAGACCCATCCGAAATACTTTTTAAGGGTTTACCAAATGAGTTTAAGGTGGGTAGGTATCACTCATGGGCCGTGAAATCAGAAAATTTACCCGCTGAACTATTAATCACTGCGGAAGATGAACATGGTGTAATGATGGCGCTGCGACATAAATCTTTAGACGTTAGGGGGGTTCAATTTCACCCGGAATCTATATTAACAGATTTTGGAAAAGAAATGATGAAGAATTGGTTGGAAAGCTAAAAGCCTAATGCAAAAGGCTAAAAGCAATTAAATTGATAAATATAAATTAGGCGTTCGGTTAGCATTCAGCTTTCCGCTTTAAGCCTTTAGCTTATAAGAATGAACATTCTAGATAAAATAGTAGCTCGTAAAAAAGAAGAAGTAGCATCGGCGAAAGCCAAAACAAGTGTAAGCGAATTAGAAAAATCTATTGCTTTTTCAAGAGCAACTTATGCTTTAAAAGATTTTTTAACCGACCCTAATAAAACTGGTATAATTGCTGAGTTCAAAAGAAAATCTCCTTCTAAAGGTATTATTAACGACCGCGTTTCGGTAGAAGAAGTTACCACCGGCTATGCTGCTGCGGGTGCTTCGGCTTTATCAGTTTTAACCGACCATGATTTTTTTATGGGGCATGAAGATGATTTGATTGCTGCCAGAAAAGTCAATGAAATTCCCATTTTACGTAAAGATTTTATGGTGGATGAATACCAGATTGTGGAAGCTAAATCTTTAGGCGCCGATATTATCTTGTTAATTGCCGCTTGTTTAACTCCTGATGAAATTCTAAAATTTGCCAAACTGGCTAAATCGTTAGGTTTAAGTACACTTTTGGAAGTGCACAACCAAGAAGAATTGGACAGAAGTTTAAATCCTTATTTGGATGTGGTCGGGGTAAATAACCGGAACTTAAAAGACTTTACTGTAAGTATAGAAACCTCCTTAAGTTTAGCCGAAACTATTCCTGCTGAATTTTTAAAAATATCTGAAAGTGCCATAAGTGCTATTGAAACTATTAAATTATTGAAAGCAGCAGGTTTTAATGGTTTTCTAATTGGAGAAAACTTTATGCGGACTGAAAATCCAGGATTGGCTATGGCTGAGTTTGTGAAGGCATTGAAATAAATTAAAAACCATTGTTTGCCATAGGATTAAAAATTTCCTCTTATTTTTACCTCAAATTTTAAGATCATGAATTTCCCTGCAGAATTAAAGTACACAAAAGATCACGAGTGGATCAAGGTTGAAGGCGACCATGCTGTTATTGGTATTACTGAGTTTGCGCAACGCGAATTGGGTGATATTGTTTATGTGGATATCAATACCGTTGGTAGCGAAGTAGCTGAAGGCGAGGTATTTGGTACCATTGAAGCGGTAAAAACAGTTTCTGATTTGTTTATGCCGATTAAAGGTTCGGTTATAGAAGTAAATGCTAATTTAGACGCAAACCCTGAGCTGGTAAATAGCGATCCGTACGGTGAAGGTTGGATGGTAAAGATTTCTTTGGCCGAGGGAACGGAAGGTTTACTGTCTGCTGATGACTATAAAAGCCTAATAGGCGCATAATAGTATGTTAAAAACATTAAAGTATCAGTTACCAGCAATAGTTTGGTCGATTCTGGTGCTGATACTTTGCTTTCTTCCAGGAAGCGACTTACCCGAAGCCTCGCGTTTCTTTCCGGGTTTTGACAAGGTGGTTCATCTTGGTTTTTTCTTTGTGTTAGCAGTTTTATTATTTTTTGGAAAAATTAGGCAACAAAACAGCTATGACTATCGTATCCTAACTATCATTAAAATCACACTAATTTGTGTGACTTTGGGTGGAGGAATTGAACTTTTGCAATGGAAAGTCTTCACTTACAGAGATGGCGATTGGTGGGATTTTTTTGTAGATATGGTGGGCTACGGAATGGGAGTTTTTGGATACCTATTGCTTCATCGAAAAGCTTTAAAACCTCTCAAAAAATAAAAAATGATAAAAAACATCCTAAAATTTTATTTGATTTTTATTCTATTCGCTACGTTAAGCTCGTGTGGGATTTTTAAAAAGGGTTGTCATTGCCCAAAATTTGATCAGCAAAAACTACCTGCTGGTTACTCCGTTATAAAATAATTGCGTCTCCTTTTTTCATAAATTGGAATGATGTGACGCAAATCACTTTTTCTTATTTGGATTTAATATAAATAAGGTTTAATTTCGTAGCGTTGTTAATCAATAAGCTATGACGCTATCGCAATTAGAAATAGGAGAACAGGGAATTATTAAAGAGTTTACAGATTTAGAAATGTCTGTGAAATTAATGGAAATGGGTTGCCTGCCTGGTGAAGTTGTAAAAGTTGATCGTGTTGCTCCTTTGGGCGATCCAATAGCGGTTTCTATATCCGGTTATCAACTTTCGTTAAGAAGAAAAGAAGCGTCTACTATAGAACTGATATAATCCAGCGGTTTGAAAAACAAACTAAGAGTTGCATTAGTTGGTAATCCCAATACCGGAAAATCTACCATTTTCAATGCACTTACTGGTCTCAATCAAAAAATCGGAAACTTTCCTGGTGTTACTGTAGATAAAAAATCGGGTGTTTCTAAACTTGCTGATGGTAGAGCTATAGAAATTGTTGACTTACCCGGCACCTATAGTCTTTACCCAAAAAGTGCTGACGAAACTATTGTTTTCGAAGTTTTATCAGATAAAAATAATTCCTCTCACCCAGACGTGGTGGTTATTGTTGCAGACGCAACTAACCTCAAAAGAAATTTATTACTCTACACTCAAATTTCTGATTTAGGCTTACCCGTTATTATTGCTTTAAACATGATGGACTTAGCCCTCAAAAGCAATATGGAAATTGACGTAGATACGCTTGCTAAGCTTTTAAATGTACAAGTGGTAGAATTAGCAGCAAGAAAATCACAGGGTATTGAAGGGCTTAAAAAAGCGATTGAGTTTCAATCTTTAATTCCTTTACAAAATAGCACCATTGATGTTGAGGTAATTGCTCCAGATCTAATTAAAGATCTTTCTGACTTATTAGGTGTCGATAATCCTTATGTGGCCTTACAAATTGCGCATCAGTATAAGAATTTGAAATATCTGAGCAAAGCACGAATTAATCAGATTGAATCCTTAAAGGAAAAATATGATTTCCATACTCAAAAGTCTCAAGCAGCCGAAACAATTGCTCGTTATAACTACATCAACGAGGTTTTAATAGACACGGTTACTTATAAATCCGTTGCTTTAGAGGAAAACATCAGTAATAAAATAGATCATTATTTAACCCATAAAGTTTGGGGTTTTGTGATTTTCATCGCAATTCTATTTGCCATTTTCCAGTCTATTTTCGCTTGGTCTGAGTATCCAATGGCGATTATAGAAACGGTTTTTGTGTGGCTAGCAGAAATGGGTCATCAATATCTACCGTCCGGTATTTTGACTGATTTATTAGTTGATGGCGTATTGGCTGGCCTAAGTGGAGTAATGGTTTTCATCCCTCAAATTGCTTTGCTTTTTGCATTTATTTCTATTTTAGAAGATACGGGTTATATGTCTCGTGTTACTTTTATGATGGATCGATTGATGCGGAAAGTAGGATTAAACGGAAGATCTGTAGTCCCCTTAATTGGCGGTTTGGCATGTGCAGTTCCTTCTATCATGAGTGCCAGAACCATTGAAAATTGGAAGGATAGAATTATTACCATCATGGTTACGCCTTTGGTAAGTTGCTCGGCCAGACTACCTATTTACACCTTGCTAATATCTTTGGTAGTTCCTAAAAAAATGCTTTTGGGTTTTATCAACCTTCAAGGTATTGCGCTCATGTCTATATATTTTTTAAGTGTTTTCATGGCTATTTTAGTGGCTTGGGTAATGAAGGGGCTTATCAGAAGTAAACTGAAAGGCTATTTTATTATGGAATTACCGGTTTATCGGATGCCAAGATGGAATAATGTAGGTATTACGATGCTGGAGAGTGTGAAAACTTTTGTCACTCAAGCTGGAAAAGTAATTATCGCTGTTTCTATTATTTTGTGGGTATTGGCGAGCTACGGACCATCAAATAAATTTGATAAAATTGACCAAAAATATCAATCGACAGATTTTACAAAAAACTATTCTGCAGATCAAATTAAACGTTTTAAATCTTCTGAAAAACTAGAGAATTCTTATGCAGGTCTTTTAGGAAAAAGCATTGAACCCAGTATTAAACCTTTGGGTTTTGATTGGAAAATAGGGATTGCCTTAATCACTTCTTTTGCTGCTCGTGAAGTTTTTGTGGGGACTATGGCAACACTTTATTCGGTAGATGGTGATGCTTCAAAAATGGAATCAGTAAAAGAAAAAATGGCTAATGCTAAAAATACCGAAACAGGTTTAACTGTTTTCACAACAGCTACAGCATTTTCTTTAATGATTTTTTATGCTTTCGCAATGCAGTGTATGAGTACTATGGCTGTCGTCTATCGTGAAACAAAAAACATCAAATGGCCATTAATCCAGTTTGCTTATATGCTAGTTTTGGCTTACGTTTCTAGCTTTGTTGTCTATCAGCTTTTAAGTTAGTTCTTTACAGGGTAACGTTACGTAAAAGGTTGTTCCTAATTTTGGTTCACTTTCAAAAGTAATCGCTCCGCCCAGCTTATCCATATATTCTTTACACAATACTAAGCCTAATCCTGTCCCCGATTCGTTTTCAGTTCCCGCTGTCGATTTAACATTTAAAGAAAATATTTGGTCTTTTTTATCTTCAGCTATACCAACCCCGTTATCCTTAATATAAATTTTACATTGTTTGTCTTCTATAATAGTTCCTATATGTATTAAACCCTCTTTTGGTGTAAATTTTATAGCATTATTTAACAGGTTTCTAAGAACCAATTGTATCATATAGCTATTCGAAAAGCACACTAAATCCTTATTGATGTCTGTAATAAAAATTATTTTTTTTTTAGCACACATACTCTTTGCATAATCCAAAGTATCCCTCAGCGTTTCAAAAAGATTCAAATAATCTATACTAATTGGTATTCCGTCTATTTGAATTTTGGACCACTCTAATAAATTTTCTAATAAGTTTTGAGTGCTTGTGGTTGTTTTTAAAAGTTCTCCTTCCATATAATTTTTCTCTTGTGGTGTTAGCAAGCCCTCATTTAAAAACTCCAAGTATTGCTTTATTGCATTTAAAGGGGCTTTTACATCATGAGAAATAATTGAAAAAAGTTTGTCTTTCTCTTTATTAGAATTGATAAGTTGAGCCGTATTTTCTTTTAGGTGTTTATTTTGTTTGCGATAAGCGGATTTAATATAATATATCCCCGAACTAACTAAAATAACACAAACAACATACGTGGAAATATTATCTATAAATAAGTCCGATCTTGAAGAATAGGTACTTATAATAGATTTCGGATAATAATATTCTATTAAACCAATTGAAATGGCAGTAAAAATGTTTACTACTACCCAAAATTTAACTTGTTTAGCTTTAGATATGCTAGACATTAAGAATAATGTAGATATAAAAAAAAGCATAACAGGCCCCTCTATACCTGCACTTATAAAATAAGCTACTCCCAGAAAAATATTACACTCAAATCCTGTTAATAATATGGCTAAATTTAGGTTATTCCTTTTCCTGCTTAATAAAAAAATAGATCCGTGAACTAAAAAAATGGCTACACAGATGATTGCTGATTCATAAAAATTTATACCAATATTTATTAAAACTTCTAAAACACAAATTATAAGTCCAGTGATAGAAAAGGAATGAAAAACCCTGCTCTCTAAAGTAAAATGTTTAGCGTCTCCTATTAAGAAGTTCCAATATGCTCTAATATTATTTTTAGATTTTGGCAAGACATTAAAGTAAAATGATACTAAAGCTATTAAATAAAATGATATAAGAAAACAACCTCACCAGAAAACGCTGGCTTTTTTTGATCTTTCACTTCTAATTCAATACCAATATTTGCTTTAGTTACGCCTCTTAAATTGGCTATTGATGTCAATTTAACTTTTAACCTTACTTCACTATCAACCGTTACGGCTTGGGCAAACCTTAATTTTTCAATTCCGTAGTTGATTTCCATTTTAAGATTTTGAATACTCACAATTTGTTTCCATAAAAACGGAATCAAAGAAAGCGTCAAATAACCATGCGCAATTGTTTTTTGAAAAGGACTTTCTGTTGCTGCTCTTTCAGCATCAGTATGAATCCATTGATGATCTAAGGTCGCATTAGCAAATAAATTGATTTGAGGCTGCTCAATTCTATGCCATTCAGATACTCCCATTTCTTTACCTAAATAGGCTTCAAACTCTTCATAATTATTAATTGTAACCATGTTATTAACTTTGTGTTGAAGTAAATGCATTCCAGCCTTGTGCTTTCAATTCGTGGATATTTCCTGCTTTTGTAATCAAATAATTACCAGCACTTTCTTCTGTAATATATCCTATGATTGAAATATCTACATCATGCTTCATGCGGTCATAATCAGCTTGCTTGATAGTAAACAAAAGCTCATAATCTTCGCCGCCATTCAATGCACAAACGGTTGGGTCTAAACCAAATTCCCTAGCCGTTTCCACGGTCATTGGGTCTAAAGGGATTTTCTCCTCATATATTTTACATCCTTTTTTTGATTGACGCGTAATGTGTAAAATTTCAGAAGCTAAACCATCTGAAACATCAATCATAGCTGTTGGCTTAATCCCCATTTTATTTAATAAATCCACAATATCTAATCTAGCCTCAGGTTTTAATTGTCTTTCAACGATGTAATCTTTCCCTTCTAAATCAGGCTGAATGTTTGGGTTACTTAAAAAAACTTGTTTTTCTCTTTCTAGTAATTGTAATCCTACATAAGCCCCTCCTAAATCTCCCGAAACACATATCAAATCCCCTTCCTCAGCTCCATCTCTATACACAATGTCCTTTTCTTCGGCATAGCCTATGCTGGTTACAGAAATCACTAAGCCTTGGCGGGAAGAAGTCGTGTCGCCGCCTACTAAGTCCACATTGAATTTTTCACAAGCCAATAACATACCAGCGTATAATTCTTCAATAGCTTCTAAAGGAAATTTGCTGGAAAAACCTAAGGAAACAGTAACCTGAGAAGCAATACCATTCATGGCATAAATGTCACTAAGGTTCACTTGGATTGCTTTATAACCCAAATGCTTTAATGGTGTAAAAGCTAAGTCAAAATGAATTCCTTCTAGCAACATATCAGTAGAAATCAAGATCTTTTTTCCACTAAAATCTAGTACTGCCGCATCATCACCCACACCTTTTGTAGTACTTTTATTTTTGATTTGGATATGTTTTGTCAAATGGTCAATTAAACCAAATTCACCTAATTTTTGGATCTCAGTCTTTTCTGTTTGCTCAAACATCTTTATTCGATTTTTTGATTACAAAAATGCTAAATTTTATTGGAATGATAGATTTCATCTACTGTTAACCTTAATCAACTCTCTCGCTTTTTCTAGATATCTATCCCTTTTATTTAAAACATCTATGAAATTTTCTTCTACGGGATATTCTGGAAAAACACCTCTACCTTCTAAAAGTCTTTGTTTAACGGTTTGTATCACTTTTAAAGGTAAGCGAAGTTTTAATTTTGTCTCTGGTAAAACGAGAAAGGGGATACTTCCAGCTGTACATTTATTATACCCACCGCCTGTTTCTTCGCCGATAAAAGTTCCACGGTTAACCTGCTGCAAGTTTGCCGATAAAAGCGAAGTCGCAGAAAAAGAATACCCATTTATTAAAACAGTTAAGTTTTTGTTGTAAACATACTTTTTAGGTTTAATAGAACGACCAGTCAGAATATAAGTGTATTTCCCTATACTATCTTTTCTGGTTAAAATTTGAGAGGCCAACCAAAAAGATGGATAAAAAACTTTTCCTAAAACTTTATAAAATAATGGATCATCTAAATATTTAGAATTTTCGAAATTTAGATTTTTAATGTATGCTCTCCCTGTGTATTGATGTGGTTGATTATATAAATACCTAAATAGTAGATTACAACTCATTAAATTTCCACCCCCGTTGTCTCTTAAATCTAAAATTACATTTTGGATCTGTTTCTCTTTGATTTCTTTAAAGCTTTCTCTAAAAAATCGATGAAAGTTAGAGTGATCGAAAGAGAAGCTTTTTACTTTAATGATAGCGGTATTATTTACAATTGAATCGTAACTTAAGTTTAAAATTGACTTACCTTCACTATCTATTCCTTTATACCTGTTTCTATTCTTAATTTTATTAGCCAACTTTTTCTGCTCCTTATCCTTTTTATTTTCTTCAGCTGATAAAATCTTTGGTTTTTCTTTGCGCTTTTGAGGTTTAATGGTTTTTATATAATAGTTATAGGTGCTATCCGCTTTTTTCAAAGTAAGTAATGAAGAATCTTTTCTAGTGTATTTTAGATAATAATACGCTGCAAATGACTGATCTAATACTTGATTATAAAAGGTTTTATTATAACCATCAGATGAAAATAGTCTTTTAGTTTGTTTGATAATTTCTGATGAGGGAACACTGTCAATAGCTAATATTTCTGCTCCTTTTATAGGTTTTATGAAATTCCTATCATTAACAAATGGAACATAAATTCTATCGTTATCTACAAAATAATAGAGTTGAGATAATGGTGCTTTACCTTCATTTTTAATACTATCTTTTTGTGAATTACTTAGTTTAATACCAGGATAAACCAATCGGGTATGTCCACATTTTACAGCTGCAACAACAGGTGCAATCATTCTATAAAATTCTATGCTCGATAAGGAATCTGTTAACAGATTTTTTACACTATCGAATTTAAAATCTAAATTAGGTTTAGATATATACCAATAAACTCCTGGATGTGCCTCTTCTAAAGAGTTTTTAATAATATCTAAATCACGCTTTAACTCTTCAGGTGCATGCTTAGCTTTTATTTTTGAATTATACTGTTTTGTGGATAGACAGGCGGTAAATATTTCTACTATAAAAATCAATAAAAATAATTGTTTCATAGACAGTTCGCATTAAATATTGAATCGACATCCCTTTTTTTTTGTTCTTTTAGTTTGCTATTTATATAGCTTAGGATTATAAAAATATATATACTAAAACCCTTTAAAAAGTTTCAGGTTTACAAACCTAATTTAGCAGAAATTTCTAACATTCGCTCAATGGGTTTCCTTGCCTTTTCAATTATTTCACGTGGAACATCAACTTCTGGCAGCTCATTTTTTAAACATAAGTAAAGCTTTTCTAAAGTATTGCGTTTCATGTGTGGACAATCGTTACAAGCACAACTGTTATTGGGTGGAGCTGGGATGAAAGTTTTATCAGGATTTGATTTTTCCATTTGGTGGATAATACCTGACTCGGTTGCAACTATAAATTCTTTTGCAGGATTGTTGATCGTATATTTTAATAATCCAGTTGTAGAACCAATATAATCAGCCATTTCTAACACAACCTCCTCACACTCAGGATGTGCAATAAATTTAGCATTTGGATGTCTTTGTTTTAATTTAAATATTTTTTCTCGGGCAAATATTTCATGAACCATACATGCACCATTCCACAATACCATATCGCGTCCTGTTTTCTTTATCACGTAAGCACCTAAATTTTTATCAGGTCCGAATATTATTTTCTGATCTTTAGGTAATGATTCTACAATTTGAACAGCATTACTCGAGGTACAAACAATATCACTCAAAGCTTTTAACTCTGCAGTACAATTTACATAAGTAATTACTAAATGATCTGGATATTTCTCTTTAAATTTTTTAAATAAATGAGGTGGGCAACTATCAGAAAGTGAACAACCTGCTTTACTATCAGGTAATAAAACCTTTTTATCTGGAGATAAAATCTTTGCCGTTTCGGCCATAAAATGTACTCCAGCAAAAACTATCACCTTAGCATCTGTTTTAGCAGCTTCTTGCGATAATCCTAAACTATCACCTATATAATCTGCAATATCTTGTATATCAGTTTCTTGATAGTAATGCGCTAGAATAACTGCGTTCTTTTCTTTTTTTAACTTTTCAATTTCACTAAAAAGATCTAAAGTTGGACTGATGGCTTCATCAACAAAACCTTTTAAATTAATTTCCTCTGCTATATTCATTTTTCGTTGAACAAATTTAACAATTCAAAATTAGCTTTATCCACTAATTTAATAACAAACAATTTACTTTATTAGAAGAACTTATTATTTATTAAGGTGTTAGTTTGGTGTATAAGTTTGCTCTATTTTTGTTTGAAATATCAAAATTTAAATAAGGCTAACATTTTATTAACATTAATTTAATATTATCACACTGATTATCAGGAGTATTTTAAAAAGCAAAAATTATTTTAAAATTTTATACCGTTAATCGATTTAATTTTAGAAAAGTTAACTACTTATACTAATACTTGTAGTAAGTAATTGAAAAATTTAAGTGTGTTATAACATTAATCAAGGTTATTCACATTTATTAAAACTTTTGATAATTTGCTCACCTATAATTAACACCTTTAAGTACTTTATACACATAAAATTATATAAGTGTGTAAATAGAAATTATGAAAATAAAAAATGTTGATTTCTTAGTAATAGGATCTGGAATAGCTGGTCTTAGTTTTGCCATTAAGGCTGCACAATATGGTAAGGTTCTGATAGTTACAAAATCTAATGAGGATGAATCTAACACTAAGTATGCTCAAGGTGGAGTAGCAGTTGTTGTGGATAAAAAGGATGATTCGTTTGACAAGCATATACAAGATACTTTAATAGCAGGAGACGGTCTTTGTGATAAATTGGTTGTTGAAGTTGTTGTAAGGGAAGGTCCTGCCCGTATTAATGAGATTATTGAGTATGGTGCAAACTTTGATAAAACCAAAGGTGGAGTTTATGATTTAGCTAAAGAAGGTGGACATTCAGAACATCGGGTACTTCATTATAAAGATATAACGGGTTTTGAGATAGAAAGATCCTTATTGGCTGAAATACATGAGAATACTAATATAGAATTGTTGTCACACTATTTTGTGGTTGATTTAATTACGCAACACCATTTAGGCGATTTTGTAAATCGCCATTCTAATGATATTGAATGTTACGGAGCTTACGCCTTAGATACTAAAACAGGTAAAATTGATAAATTTCTATCTAAGGTTACATTATTAGCAGCCGGAGGTGCTGGTCATATTTATAGCTCTACTACTAATCCAACAATTGCCACAGGTGATGGTGTTGCTATGGCATATCGGGCAAAAGCAAAAATTAGAAATATGGAATTTATCCAGTTTCACCCAACTGCTTTGTATAATCCTGGAGAATATCCCTCTTTTTTAATTTCCGAAGCGGTTAGAGGTTTTGGTGGTGTCTTAAAAAGAAAAGACGGTGTAGAGTTTATGTATGAATACGATGAGCGTGGATCTTTAGCTCCACGCGATATTGTTGCAAGAGCTATTGATAATGAGATGAAAAAGTCTGGAGATGACTTTGTTTATCTAGATATTCGACATCGTAAAAAGGAAGATTTGTTAATTCATTTTCCTAATATTTATGCTAAATGCTTGTCAATTGGGTTAGATATGACCAAAGATATGATACCAGTTACACCAGCTTGTCATTATATGTGTGGTGGCGTAATGGTTGATGAAAATGGCCAGTCTTCCATAAAAAGATTGTATGCTTGTGGGGAAGTAACTTCAACAGGTTTGCATGGTGCTAATCGATTGGCTTCCAATTCTTTACTAGAGGCACTAGTTTTTGCGCATCGTATATATTTAGATGCAAAAGATAGGTTAAGTGAATTCAATATTCCTGAAAATATACCAGACTGGAACGATAAAAACACCCAACTTTCTAATGAAGACATTTTAGTTACCCATAACATTCGCGAAATGCAAAAGATGATGAGTGATTATGTAGGAATCGTTCGTTCTGATTTCAGATTAGAGAGAGCAATGAGGAGATTAGGTCTCTTGTATGAGGAAACTGAAGATTTCTATAAGAAGACAAAATTATCTGTAAAACTTTGTGAATTAAGAAACCTCATTCAAGTTTCTTACATTGTCATTAAATCAGCAATGGAACGTAAAGAGAGTAGGGGTTTACACTATACAACAGATTATCCAAATCACCAAGAAACATTAACAGATACTATTTTATAATGGCACTTATTTTACCAGTTGAGGATAAAAATCCATCATGGGGAACAGATTGTTTCATTGCTGAGAATTGTACGATTATTGGCGATGTTTCTATGGGGAACAATTGTTCAGTTTGGTTTAACGCAGTTATTCGTGGAGATGTAAATTTTATTAAAATTGGAGACTTTACAAATATTCAAGACGGTGCAGTTATCCACGCCACTTATTTAAAAGCGGCAACCACTATTGGGAGTTATGTATCTATTGGACATAATGCTTTGGTTCATGGTTGCACTTTGAAAGACCACGTTTTGATCGGTATGGGAGCAATTGTAATGGACCATGCAATGGTTAATGAATTCGTCATTATTGCTGCAGGAGCTGTTGTTCTAGAGAACACTATTTGTGAATCGGGATATTTATACGCAGGTGTCCCAGCGAAGAAAATTAAGCCGCTAACAGAGGAACAAAAGGAAATGTTGAAAAAGCTTCCTCACAACTATGTAATGTATTCGGGTTGGTTTAAATAAGCTTTAGGTATTAGGAATAATACTACTAAAGATTAATCAGAAAATTTTTTAGGAATAATAATTTTCTCCTCCCTATCCCAGTTAGCCCTTGTAATAATTTCCTTATCAAAAAACCAAACTTTTTCAGGTTGAGTTTTTAGCTTCACATTTCCAGTGTCAAATTCACCGTTATTATTAGCATCCTCAATAACTCTCAATGTATATTTGCTAATAGGGATATTATTAAAAATAATAGTTTTATTTTCTTTAATTATTTCTTCTTTATAAAGGTTTTTGGCTGAATTAAACAATTGAAGAATATAGGTTTTTGTACTGTCTTCTTTAACAATATTTAAGGAAAGATTGCCATAATTTTCTACTTCGTCTAATTCAAAATCTAATTTAAGTGGCTTGTTAGCCGTATTGTAAATGTCTTTAATTGCTCCTTCATTGAATTTCAGGGTGTATAGTTTTTTTATTTTCCATGGATATGATACGGTATAAACCAGATTTGATTGACTTAATTGATTGATGACAAATCCAGTTTTTGGAATAGAATCTTCTAGCAACTCTACAGACTGCTTGCTGATATTTTCAATAGGTAAATTAAAAGTCAGTTGTAAAGATTTTCCAGGTGTTATTTTCCCACCAGATAAATTATTACTAAATAAAATGGTTCTCTCATAAGTATCCTTTTTACTTCTGGTCAGTTTAATAGTATCTAGGGCTACCTTGTCAGAGTTAATAGCTACTTTAAGCGAATCAAAATCATAACTTCTCAACCAAACCGATGCGGTGTCGCCTTTGTTAGAAAAATTAATAATAGGATCTTTCAGATTTATTGGGTCTATAAAAGTAATCGAAGGTTTTTTAATGGGTTTATTAAAAATGTAGGTTATTCTACCGTCCTTTTCTATCTTTTTATCAAGTATTCTAAGTCGTTCGGGAATTCCTTTAAATAATTTTAATATAATATCAGAAGTATCTTTTACTAAATTTATAGGATCTCTCAAAAAAGCAATTTCCTCATTTGGTGAATTGTAAATTCTGTCAGGATTAGCTTCTTTCAGTCCATAAATGGTATACTTTCCCTCTTTTAAATTTTTAAGACTAAAATGACCGGCACTATCTGTTGTCGTAAAAAGTGATGATTTCTTTTTTCCGAATAAAGTATCTTGTTCTATATGAAAAAGAAAAGCTGTTGCATCTTTAACAGGCTTAATATCGTTAGAGCTAATAATTGTTCCACTTATCTGTAGCGAATCTAAGACAGGCCCAGTAGCAAAAACATAACTGTAATTTTTTAAGACGTTAGACTCATTAACATCCTGAATTGCCTTTCCAAAGTTTATGGTGTAAGTGGTGTTTTTTTCAAGAGAATCTTTGAATACTATTTCTAAAACTTTTTTCTTTATTTTATAGACTGGTGTAATTTCTAAAGACGGGGAGATACTGATCTCAGTAAATTCACTTGACAGTTTAAAATATTCATCAAAAGTGATATCAATCTTATCTCCTTTAAAATTGGTGCTTAAATTTTTTGGAGACTCTTCTAAAACTTTTGGCGCTAGCATATCTTTTGGTCCGCCTTGAGGTTGCTGCAAACTTGCGCAAGAAAATAGCAAAAGAGAGCAAAATAGGACGATATAAACAGATGGTTTTTTCACTTTTTTATTTGAGCCTGTTTTTAAGCTTTATATTTAATTTTTTTGTTTTTATGAAGATTATGTCTCGGATTAAAAAATAACCGCTTAAACACAAAATTTATAATTAACTGATTAACAGTATTTTATCTTATCTTGAAAGATGAACCATTAAAACTGAGATATCCGAAGGTGTAACACCAGAAATTCTTGATGCTTGCCCTAAAGTTTTCGGTTTTATCTTCATTAATTTTTCTCTTGCTTCTTTAGATAGCGATTGTAAATTATGATAATTAAATTCAGGATTAATATCTTTGTCTTCCATTTTTTTCATCTTCTCTACAATCTCTAACTCTTTTTCAAAGTAACTATTATACTTCACTTTAATTTCTGCTTGTTCGATAGTTTCTTTATCAAATTCATTTAATTTGGAATCAAAATCAGGACTCATCCTTCTAAGATCTTTAATATTAACCTGAGGTCTTCCTAGTAAAGCATAGAGTTTAAAACGTTGTGAGATTTGTGATGTTCCTAATTCTTCTAAAATTGAATTTGCGTCTGCCTCAGAAATGGAAATTTCTTTTGTTAATGAAATTATCTTTTCCGAATTTTTCACTTTCTCTTTGACCTTATCTAATCTTTCTTCATTTACTAAGCCTAAATTAAAAGCTAGAGGTGTTAATCTTTCGTCTGCGTTGTCTTGTCTTAATAAAAGACGATGTTCGGCCCTAGATGTGAACATTCTATAGGGTTCATCAGTTCCTTTCGTTACTAAGTCGTCTATTAAAACACCAATATAAGATTCGGAGCGCTTTAGAACGACCGATTCTTTATTATTAATACTTTGATGTGCATTTAATCCAGCAATAAACCCTTGTGCTGCCGCCTCCTCATAACCTGTTGTTCCATTAATTTGTCCTGCAAAGAAAAGGTTCTTTATTAATTTTGTTTCTAAACTTAATTTCAATTGAGTAGGAGGGAAGAAATCGTATTCAATCGCATAACCAGGTCTAAACATTTTAGCGTTTTCAAAACCAGGGATTAACCTCAGTGCTTTTAATTGTATATCTTCTGGAAGAGAAGTAGAAAATCCGTTAACGTAAATCTCTACCGTATTCCAACCTTCTGGCTCAACAAATATTTGGTGTCTTTCTCTTTCTGCAAAACGGTTGATCTTATCCTCAATGGAAGGGCAATATCTTGGTCCTAATCCTTTAATTCTACCTGTAAACATTGGAGATCTTTCGAAGCCTTCTTTCAAGGTTTCGTGAACAGCAGCATTGGTGTAAGTAATCCAACAGCATCTTTGTTCTTTTGGAGTTTCTGTGTCTGTATAGGAAAATTTGCCACCATCCTCATCTCCCCATTGTTCTTCCATTTTAGAATAGTCTAGAGATCTTCCATCCACTCTGGGAGGAGTTCCGGTTTTCATCCTACCTGATTCAAATCCAAGTTCTACTAATTGCTCAGTAATTCCTGTTGCGGCTTTTTCCCCTGTTCTTCCACCGCCCATCTTCTTTTCACCAATATGTATAATTCCATTCAAAAAGGTGCCGTTTGTTAAGACTACCGCATTGGCAGTAATTTCTACCCCCAAACTTGTTTTAACACCACAAACCACACCGTTCTCAACCAATAAGCCAGACACCATATCTTGCCAAAAGTCTACATTTGGTGTTTTTTCTAAAGCCAAGCGCCATTCTTCAGCGAATCTCATTCTGTCGTTTTGTGTACGAGGAGACCACATCGCCGGTCCTTTTGAACGATTAAGCATTCTGAATTGTATGGTGGTTTTATCGGCAATAATTCCAGAATAACCGCCCATTGCATCAATCTCTCTTAATATTTGTCCCTTAGCTACTCCGCCCATTGCTGGGTTACAACTCATTTGTGCAATAGTTCCCATGTTCATGGTTACTAGTAGAACAGAAGATCCAAGATTCGCTGCGGCAGCAGCAGCTTCGCATCCGGCATGACCTCCACCAACAACTATAACATCGTATTGCTTAAACATAATTTATTCTTTGTTTCACGTGAAACATACTTAAGTTACAAAGATAAGCTTATCTTTCTTATAAAAATTTATCTTGTTTTCTTTACTCGGGTTTGAATGTTTCACGTGGAACAGATTTTTTAAACAGCGATAATATAGAGGTGAAAGACCATATAATATTTAAAACAACAAACGGATAGAAGCCAATCATCCAAGACGCATAGCCGCTAATTATACCACCAATAGCATTTAATAAAACATAAACTTTATTTTTATTGTCTATAAATCCATAAATGTTTAAGAAGAATGCAATTAGTAAAATACCTACGCCAAATGAAGCTATCCAGTTTGATAAACTCATATTAATTCACTTAACTCAATCCATCTAAATGACTTCGCTTCTAACGATTTATTTCGTTCTTCAATTTCCTGAGCTAAAGAACTTAAATCTTCGTGGTTAGCTTTGGGATTATTGAGTTTATTGGTTAAATCTTCAATCTGTTTTTCAACCACTTCAATTTCTTCTTCCAGCGTCTTTAATTCCCTTTGTTCTTTATAAGATAACTTTGGTTTCGTACTTTCTTTTTTAATTTCTATAATTGGGCTTGTCTTTGCTTCCTTTTGCTGAGTCTTTAATTGTTCTTGTTCGATTCTATAAGAAGAATAATTTCCGTTATAAATTCGAATTTGACCATTTCCTTCCAAAACGAATAGCTGCTCTGTTAATTTGTCCACTAAATATCTATCGTGAGAAACCAAGACTAAAACGCCAGGATAATTTTCTAAAAACTCCTCTAAAACATTCAAAGTGTCTATATCTAAATCATTAGTGGGCTCATCTAAAATTAGAAAATTTGGGTTTTTGATTAATACTTTCATTAAGTGGAGTCTTTTCTTTTCTCCACCACTTAATAAACTCACAAATCCATGCTGCTTTTTAGGGGGAAATAGAAAATGTGTCAAAAGCTGAGAAGCGGAAATAGTTTTACCATCAGACATTACTATAAATTCAGCAATGTTTTTTATGACGTCTATCACTCTTTCGCTTTCATCGAAACTTAAACCAGATTGATGATAATAGCCAAAAACAGTTGTTTCCCCTTTTTTAACACGACCCGAATCTGGTTTTAACTCATTGGTGATGATATTTAATAAAGTGGATTTTCCCGTCCCATTTTTACCAGTCAGACCAATTTTATCACCTTTTTTAAAGACATAAGAAAAGTTTTCTAAGATTTCTTTTCCTTGAAAGATTTTGGAAATATGTTCAATTTCCAGAATTTGTTTTCCTTGTCGACTTACTTTAACGTCTAACAAAACAGTCTCTTTCGTAAACTGACCTTTTGTATTATTTTCTAAATCATAAAAGGAATCAATTCTTGCTTTTGATTTTGTTCCTCTAGCTTGCGGCATTCTGCGCATCCATTCTAATTCTTTTTTTAACAAATTTTTATTCTTTGCTAAAACAGTACTGTTGATTGCGTCTTGCTCTGCCTTTTTCTCTAGATAATAAGCATATTTACCTTTATAGGTATATACATTGCCATTTTCTAATTCTATAATTTCATTACAAACATTATCTAAGAAATACCTGTCGTGGGTAACCATTAGAATTGTTTTTCCTCCTGAAGTAAGAAAGCTCTCTAACCACTCTATGGTATCAATATCTAAATGATTGGTGGGCTCATCAATTACATAAACATCTGGGTCGTCTATTAGCAGTTTAGCCAAACTTAATCGCTTTTTCTGGCCACCCGATAAGGTGTCTATTTTTTGATCCAAATGATGAATATCTAACCGTCCTAAAATCGTCTTGATTTGATGCTCATATTCCCAAGCTTCTAAATTACTTAGCTCTTCCGTCAATCTGTTAATTTCATCAACGTCTGGGTTTTCATTTTCTAAGAGCTCTTCGTACTCTCTAATAATTTGTTGTTGTCGGTTATCTAAACTAAAAATAAAGTCGCTGATAGATTGACCAGATTGGAATTGAGGATCTTGTTCTAAATATCCAAAACGGATATCTTTAGCTTTTACCACTTTTCCTTCTGTTGGTGTAATTTTTTCTGCCAATAACTTTAATAGAGTGGATTTCCCCGCCCCATTTATACCAACTAGCGCCACTCTCTGGCCTTGTTGGATACCAAATGTTAAATTTTTAAAAAGCCAATAATCATTAAAGGCATGTCCTAATTGTTCTGCTGATACGATACTCACGCTAATTCTTTGATTTTATCTGATTCAAGTACAAAGATGCCGCTTTTATTTTTAATTGATTCATTTAACATCGCTTTGGCAACACTTTTTGCAGAAATGCTTTGATATTTTCTTAAACCACCAACCAAAAGAATGTTAACAAGCTTCATGATTGGCATCATGATTTTTTCTAAGGGACGATTTTCTTTTCTGTTTCCTTCTAAAAAGGAAGGTTGATAAATGTATAAAGCGGGTATTCCTAACTCTTTTAAATCATCTTCTGTCTCTCCCTTCATTTTTGTATAGAAATTTGAAGATTGAGCATTTGCACCTAATGCAGAAACGATATGGTATTGGATTAATTCACTTTTTAAACCCTGTTTAGCAAAATATAAGGGATAATCATGGTCTATCTTTCTATACTCAGTTAAGTCCGGAGTTTTTTTCTTAGTTGAACCCAGACAACAAAAAATCACATGGGAATTAATTTCTGAATTGATCATTTCCAGGTGGTCGAAATCCGTAATGATTTGAATAAGATTAGGATGCTCTATTGGTAATAGTTTTCTGATGAAGATTTTAACCTCAGAGTAGTTTTCGTTTTCAAGTAAAATTAGCAATAATTTACTGCCAATTAGTCCGCTAGCGCCAAGTATTATTGATTTTTTATTACTCATTTACAGTTATTTATGATGTAAACTTAATTATTATTGTTTTGGTATAAAAATTGTATGTTTAAACACGTATAATTGATTATAAATTAGAAATTATGAAAACAGTATTTCACCCAGCAGGCGGCAGAGGCTTCAATAGTTTCGGTTGGCTAAACAGTTACCACTCATTTAGTTTTGGCAAGTTTCACAACGCAGAAAAGATGAATTTTGGTTTGTTAAGAGTTTTAAATGATGATCATGTTGAGAAAGGAATGGGTTTCGGAACACATCCTCATGATAACATGGAGATCGTTAGCATTCCATTATCAGGAGCTTTAATACATAATGACAGTACAGGAAGAGAAGCGATCATCAAGCAAGGAGATGTGCAAATCATGTCTGCAGGAACTGGTATTTCTCATTCTGAATATAATGCTTCGAAAGAAGATGCTGTAAAATTCTTGCAAATTTGGGTTTTCCCTAAGGAAGTTAACATTGCTCCAAGATATGAGCAAAAATCTTTCACAGAGGATGAAAAGAAAAACAACTTTTTAACTGTAGTTTCACCAGAAAAAGATGCTAAAAGCATTTGGATTAACCAAGATGCTTATTTTTCTTTAGGAAATTTAGATGCAGAAAAAGAATTTACCTATCAACTAAAGGATAAGAATAATGGAGTATATATTTTCCTTTTAGAAGGAGGTATAGAAACTGGCCAAAAGGAATTAAAAAATAGAGATGCGATTGGTATTTATGAGATTACTGAAGTCAAGATTAACACAAAGCTTGATTCTAAAGTGTTAATTATTGAAGTTCCGATGGGATAATTTGCTGTAAGTAGAAAAGACCTCGAATATTAATCGAGGCTTTTTTTATTTAAATCGGAGGTTAATACTCACTATATTGGAGTTTAAACCATTACTCCTCGTATAATGTCCATATCGCAGTTCAATCATAGAGACTCTCGATATACCCAAAACTCCTGTTGGTGGTGCAAATCTAATTCCAGCGCCATAATAATTGCTATGAAATTTAGATAGATCATAATCACTTGTATAAAAGTTATCGTTAGCAGAGTGTTTTGCGTAGGCGGCAAAATAATCTGCTGCTGATTGTTGATAATATCTGTAAAATGGGCTTATTGATGCAAAAGGATTTAATTTAATTGCCGTTTCTAACTCGGCTGTTTCAGATTTAATTCCCCAATCATCCGTATAATATCTAAGGAAAGAACGGAATACTAAATTATCTCCTAAAAAGTAATTTAATCTTGCCCCTATTGGTAATTTTAGTCGGTTATCTGGTAAATATTCAGCTCTAGATGCCAAGTTGTTAAAATATACCCTTTGATATCTGGTAGCCAATAATCCTTGCTGGTAAGCAGGTTCAACCATTATAAGGGCTTGAAAATTCTTGGTGAAAACATGTGACAAACTTAATGCCCCACTAAAAGAATTTCTTGGTGCCCGGTCATTTTGTTGGTAGCCTGGACCACCAAAATTATCTGGTCTAAGCTCTATTGGAAGAATTACTTTCCAAGTATCAAAAAACGCCTTTATTTTAATATCAAAATCAGTGTTTTTATCTTTTGAAGATTTAGAATAATGCAAGCCTCCTCCAAAAGAAGAATAATCAAACTCATGTGACGTAGAAACATCAAATCCAAAACTATGTCCTTTTTGTTCATTGGCAATATCCCAGCTAATGGAAGGATATATTCTCACGTCGGAATAGGATGGACCAGTACGGGTATTAGGATCAATATTGTCTGATGAAGCTGAAGTATAAGCGTCGAAACCGACTTCAAAATTATAAGTGTGTTTTAAACCTGTTTTACCGTAACGCGATAATTGTAAATCGAATGTATTTGAAAAATCAGTTAATTTTTCTGTTCCTATTCCACCTGTTACAGCGGAATTATTACCGTCTTGATGGTAGTAACTATTCACCAAGTCTGCTTGCTCAAACTTTAATTTTTGCTTTTCATATGGCACAGTATCCCTTTTAATGGTCTGTGCAAAGCTTGCCGCTATACTTAAATAGAGTGTAACTAAGGTTAATGAAATGTATTTCATATCAACAATTAAAAGATTTAGTTACAACCACAACCACCACCACTTTTTCCACCATTTGCGCCAGATGAACCCTCTCGATAAAGCTGAAAATTTTGCTCAAACTTTTCAGCTCTTCTAGCACCAAGCTCCATTTCAGCATCTTTTAATTTCATTTTCTCATAAGCTTTAACATGACTACAAGAACTAAAGGCAACGAGTGATAATGCCAAAATTACATAAGGGGTTATTCTTTTCATTTTTATATGAACGATTTGCATTCAGCTTTTTATTTAGTTAATATTTATATTTTTTGATGTATACAGCTTATTATCATCATCAATAATAATACATGCAACATTATTTAATTGATTAATTAAATTTAATCCAACCTCAACACCCATCACTGTAACAGGAGTAGCCAATGCATCTGCGAGCTCAGCTTGTGGACAGATAATGCTCACACTTTTAATTCCAGCTACCGGAAAACCAGTATGAGGATCAATCGTATGGGAATACTTTTTACCATTAATTACTGCAAACTTCTCGTAATTACCAGAGGTGGCAATGGCCATATTACTGATATTCATATAAGAAAAGGACTTTAATTTATGTTCAGGATCTGCAATGCCCACTGTCCAGGGTTGACCATTGGGCTGTAATCCCCAAGTTACTAAATCTCCTGAGGCATTTACAATACCATTTGCTACACCAGCCTCTTGCAAAAGTCTTTTTGCTCGATCGGCTGCGTAACCTTTGCCTATACCACCAAAGCCAATTCGCATTCCTTTTTCTTTTAAAAAAACTGTCTGACCCTCAGCATCTAAAATGACGTTTTTGTAATTGATTAACGCTACGGATTGTTTTGCTAATTCTTTATCGGGTAAGCTATCCATGTCTTTATCGAAATTCCAGAAACGTTTATCTAAGGAGCCATAAGTAATATCAAATGCTCCTTGACTAATTTCTGAAATACGTAAAGAGCGTTGAATTAAGTGAAAAACTTCTGAATCTATCTTGACAGGTTTAATTCCTGCGTTTTCATTGATTTGATTCGTTTGACTATCATGCCTAAAAGTGGTGAGTAATTGCTCAATTCGTTTAATTTCAGCAACAGCGTCGTTTATTTTTTCATCGGCGAAAGCTTCATCTTCAGCAACCACAGAAATCTCGAATTGATTACCCATCAATTTCATTGCTTGCTTAAAAACCTGAAGTTTGGATGAATCAGTTAATGGCATTTTCCACTTTCTTTACAAATTCTTCTGGAGAACAATCAGGAAATCCTTTCCATTCTTTGATCACTTTACCATTTTCGTCTGTTAAGACAGTTAAAGGAAAGTCTCCATCTGGATTGTATTTAACGGCTAAATCATTGTTTTTCTTCAGCTGATCAGCCGAAAGTTGATTCTTTTTCAATCGTGGAAAATCAGCTCTAACTAAGATCAAATTTTTATTGGCATAATCCTCGAAAGCGTCTTTTTCAAAAATTTCTTTGTGTGTACGAATACATGGGCCGCACCAATCAGACCCCGAAAAGTTAATCAAGATATATTTATGACTTTGCTTAGCTTCTGTTTCTGCTTGTTTAAAATCTAAAACCCAAATGTTTCCTGATACCACTAAGGATAAAAAAAAGATACTCAATAATTTCATGATTTTTAATTTAGTATGCTAAGAGAAGATACGAAGATTTGTACCAGTAAGTTGCGTGTTGTATTTAGTTAAAGGTAGATTAGTTATTATACCTGCAGAAACACCAGTTTCTGAATAAGTAGCACCATGTCTTTGGCAGTAAAACTGATTTTGATTAGCTCTATAAATAACAGAGGTACTCTCATGTCGGCAAGTTTGTGACACGGCAATATAAGCGCCTGTTGTGGTACGGGCTACAATAACCCCATTATTATAAATATAACCACCATTATTAGTTAATGCAGCGTTTGCCGCTGTCGTTAAATCTAAAGTGAAATTTACATTTGTAGGCGCTGGAGTTGAAGGACTGCCTGTTGAGCCCTTTGCACAACCTATACAATTAAAAACCGCGACAGATGCCGCACCCATTCCAATTGCGGTTAAAAAATCTTTCCTATCCATGATTTAATGCTGTTTAATAACTTAACCGTGTAATGCTGAGTTTACCCTCAATAAAGTTTGAGAGATAACGCTTAAATATTCAATATAATATTGAGTATATTCTGAATTTTTTAAATACTGAATAAATAAAGGCGCTGCATTTTTCAAGAGTCTTTATTTATATTTTTCAAAAGCCTCTAAAGCTTGATTTATTCTGTTTATCGTTTCGTCTTTGCCTATTTGATGAGCAATATCAAACACTTGTGGACCAAATTTTCCTCCAACCAACATGATCCTGAAGGGCAACATTGCGTCCCCTACTTTTAGACCTTTTTTAGTGGCTAAGTCTTTAAAATTAGTTTCTAACGAGGCACTATCCAAAAATTCACCTGATTTTAATTCATCAGCGAAAGCTTTAAAAAATTCTTCTTTATCATCATTCCATTTTGGTTTTACAGAATTGGTGTCGTATTTATCTGGTGCTTTAAAAAAGAAAGAACCCTGTTCAACAAAATCGGTTAATAAAACACATCGCTCTTTCACCAAATCTATGACACTGAGCAATTGATTATCTGAGAAATCCTGAATATGAGCATTATTTAGAGCATCTTTAACTGGGCTCAAAAGTCGTTTTGCACTGCTTATTTTAATCCACTCTTGATTATACCATTTTGCTTTTTCGTAATCGAATTTAGCTCCTCCTTTGTGGATCCTTTCCATTGAGAATTTAGCAATTAAATCATCCATACTAAAGATTTCCTGCTCGGTACCATCATTCCAGCCCAACATGGCTAACATATTGATAAAGCCTTCGGGCAAAAAACCCACCTCTAAAAATCCGTCTGCTTTTTTTCTGCTTGCAGGATCAATCCAATTGATGGGATAAACGGGGAAACCAAACTTTTCTCCATCGCGTTTACTCAGTTTTCCATTTCCGTTTGGCTTCAAAATTAATGGTAAATGAGCCCATTGTGGCATATCAGCGGCCCATCCTAAATATCTCCATAATAAAATATGAATTGGAGCAGATGGCAACCACTCTTCGCCCCTAAAAGCATGCGTGATTTTCATCAAATAATCATCAACCACAACTGCTAAATGATAGGTCGGCATTCCATCAGCTTTTAATAAAACTTTATCATCAACATCGTTACTGCTAAAGCTAACATCACCACGAATCATATCTGTAAAATGAATTTGCTCATCTTTTGGCATTTTGATTCTTATGACATGTGGAGCTCCTTCTTTAATTAAATTCTCAGCCGCTTCATGCGGAATATTTAAGGAGTTTCTAAGTGTTTGACGTGTATTTTGATCATATCTAAAATTTTCGGTCACTTGCCTTTTGCACTCCAGTTCATCCGAAGTATCAAACGCATAATAAGCATAACCCGATTTAACCAATTGCTCTGCATATTGACGATAGATAGATTTTCTTTCACTTTGGCGATAAGGCCCATAATCACCACCCGCTCTCGTACTTTCATCGGCTTTTATGCCGCACCAATCTAAACAACTATAAATATAATCTTCGGCGCCTTTTACAAAACGGGTTTGGTCCGTATCTTCTATTCTTAGAATAAACTTTCCATTATTTTGCTTAGCGAAAAGGTAATTGAACAAAATAGTCCTTACGCCACCTATATGAAGACCTCCAGTAGGGCTGGGGGCAAATCTTACTCTTACTGTACTTTCCATTTGATAAATTATTTTTGTAAGGAATTACAAAAACCATGCAATTTCTTGATATCACACAAAGTTATCATTTATAATAATGAAAAGGACGTTTTAGTTAATCTAAAAGCAATATAACAGTTAAGTTTATGTGAATTTTTAGCTAGATTTTAACTCAACTCCTAAGCCTGGTTTGTGATTCAAGATATACTTTCCCTTTTTAAATTTAGGCGTTTGATAAGGATTATTTGATGTTAAGAAAGGACCATCTAAGTCCGCCCAATCACAAAGTGGCGCTAGTGCTGCTCCAGCTAAAGTCCCTATACTTGTTTCGCTCATGCAACCTATTAATATTTTTAAATTATTTTCGCGAGCGGCTTTAATCATTTTAAAACCCTCATACATTCCTGCAGATTTCATGAGTTTAATATTGATTCCGTGGTAAACACCTTTTGCTTTTGGAACATCAGCCAAGCGCTGTACAGCCTCGTCTCCTATAATTGGGATTGGGCTTCTTTCTGTTAACCATGCATTTCCATCAATATCATCTTTAAGCATAGGTTGTTCTATCAATAAAACTCCTTGCTCTTTTAACCAATGCGCCATTTCTAGTCCCTCATTTCTGTCTGTCCAGCCTTGATTGGCATCTACATATAAAGGTAAATCTGTTACAGACCTAATGGTTTCAATGAGTAATTTATCGGTATCTCTACCTAATTTAATTTTAATTAATCGAAAGTCATCTGCCAGAGCGTCATTTACTTTCTTAATGATAACTTCCGGAATATCAATACCAATCGTGAAGGTTGTTAGCGGCATTAAATCCGGCGAAGACCCAAACATTTGATAACAAGGTCGATCAGAAATTTTTCCAGATAAATCATGTAAAGCAATATCAATAGCTGCCTTAATTGCTGGTTGTCCTGGAGCTAAATCATCCAAATAGGTAATAATTTCTTCCATATTGAAAGGAAAAGAAAATCCAGACAAATCTACTTTTTTTAAAAAAGCAGTCGCTGTTTCTAAACTTTCACCCATGTATGGAACCATTGATGCCTCGCCCAGACCTTTAAAACCCTCATGTTGTATCTCTAGCAACATTAATGGAGTAGAAGTTCTAGAAAATTTAGCAATGGTAAATGGATATTTTAATTGGAGCTCAAAAGCTTTAGCTGTAATTTTCATACTTTGATCTTGTGCTATAAAGATGGGAATATTCGGCATTAAGGCAAAAATTAAGATAAAAAGCGCAAGAAACAGATTTTAAAATTGAACATTTGCTGATACCTTTATTTTGAAATGAATCAGGAGCAAATTAACTATCAGCGCATTGCTGAGGCCATTGACTATATCAGGCAAAATTATAAACAGCAACCCAGTTTAGATGAAATCGCTGAAAGGATAAACGTAAGTCCATTTCACTTTCAAAAGATTTTTACTGATTGGGCAGGTGTAAGTCCTAAAAAGTTTCTGCAATTCATCAGTCTCAAACATGCTAAGCAGTTATTACAAAAGAAAGAAAGCACTCTTTTTGATGTAGCTTTTCAAACTGGGCTGTCTGGTACTTCTCGTTTGCATGATTTGTTTGTCAGTATCGAGGGGATGACTCCTGGAGAGTTTAAAAATGGTGGCGAAAATTTAAATATCGATTATCAATTCTATCAAAGCCCTTTCGGGGGTATTCTAATCGCATGTACAGCAAAAGGAATTTGTTTTATGGCTTTCGCCGATGACAAAGAAAAGGAAATATTAAATCTGAAATCGCATTTTCCAAATGCCGAATTTTACCAACTTTCAAATAAATTACATCAACAAGCACTACTCATTTTTTCTAAAGATTGGAAAGAGAAAAGTCAGTTAAAGCTGCATTTGAAAGGAACAGTATTTCAACTAAAAGTTTGGGAAGCACTTCTGAAAATACCTATAGGAAACTTAACTACATATGGTACAATAGCGCAGGAAATCGAAAACCCAAAAGCATCCAGAGCTGTTGGAACAGCTATTGGAAGCAACCCCGTTGCATTTTTAATTCCATGTCACCGGGTCATTCAATCTACGGGTGAATTTGGTGGTTATCTATGGGGACCAACAAGAAAAACTGCTATTATTGGGTGGGAAGCTGCGCTTCAATAAAAAAATATAGATCACATTTAGCGGAGTCGAAATGTAAAGAGGCTTCGACTTCGCACCGACATGAAGATTTTATGCTAAAATTATGCTCTTCTATCCCCACCTTGTCGTTCAATCATCCACCCTGGGTACTCTGCTGGTAATTTACTAACTTCATCCAAATTAAATAATTCTGCTTCTGTTAATTTCACATCAACAGCTTTCAAATTATCTTCTAACTGGGACACTTTTTTAGCACCAATAATGACAGAACTCACTACCTTTTGATGTAGCAACCAAGCCAATGCAATTTGAGCAACCGAAACACCTTTACTTTCAGCAATCGGACGCATCACATCTACAATATCAAACGCTTTATCTTTATTTACGGGAGGGAAATCAAAATTTACTCTTCTACTATCTTCAGGAGAAGAGTTTCTATCAAATTTACCGCTCAATAATCCGCCTGCCAAAGGGCTCCAAACCATCAAACCTAACTTTTGATCTAATAAAAGCGGAACTATTTCACGTTCCAAATCTCTCCCTGCAATGGTATAATAAGCTTGTAAGGAAATGAATTTAACAAAACGTTCCCTTTCTGAAACACTTAAAGCTTTCATGATATGCCAAGCAGCCAAATTGCTACAACCAATATATCTTACTTTACCACTGCTAACTAAATTATCTAAAGCTGCTAAAGTTTCCTCAAATGGTGTAATTGGATCAAAACCATGTATTTGATATAGATCGATATAATCCATACCCAAACGCTTTAAACTTTCATCTGCTTGTTGAAGGATATGCTTTTTGGTTAATCCACTTCCGTTTGGACCTTCATTCATTTTTCCTCGCACTTTGGTAGCAATTACTAAATCGTGTCGATTCAAACCCAAGTCTTTGATGGCTTTTCCTGTCATTTGCTCACTAATTCCTTCACTGTAAACGTTTGCGGTATCAATAAAATTAATTCCGCCATCTGTAGAAAGTTTTACAATTTCGTTTACTTCTTTTTGTGGTAGTTGACCGATCGCTTTCCACATTCCATCACCGCCTCCAAAAGTCATGGTGCCTAAGCACAATTCAGATACTTTTAAACCTGTATTTCCTAAAATATTATATTTCATGATATTTTTAATTGATGATTTATATGATAATTACAAATTGATAACCTCGTTGTTTTGTAATGAGTAGGAAAGCAAAAAAAGCCTTACCAAAATGATAAGGCCTTTAAACAACCCAGTTCTATTGAGCTAATATTAGTTTTAATTCTGAATTAGAAACTGTTAGGAGATTCACTTTAGGAAGTCTTTTGGTCATCTCTTTCCAATTACTATTTTGAGCAAAAACTTTTTTGAACATAGGTAAAGCTTTAGCAACTTGCTTATCGTTCGCAAGTGTTACGGCTGTCCAATATTGCATTTCTAAATTATTTGGAAACATCTTCATGGCTGATCCATATAATTGCATCGCCTTATTCATGTCGTTATGCTCTACCGCTAAATCTCCTTCGTTCATAAACTGATAGGCTTCATGAACTTTCAGTAATCTTTCTAATTCTGGGAGCGGAGCGGTAGAATCGTCCACACGTAAATCAACTGTCCGCTCGTTCCAAGGCTCGTTTTTCGACACTGCCGGAACAACCAACATTGCTGCACTTTGCTTACCACGAATATCTCCACCCGCTGCTTGCCCTGCCTTTAAAGCGGTCATTACTCGCTGAGCCAAGGGCTTTCCTTTTGAAGCCTCAAAAGCTTTAGACATCGCTGCTGGAACTTTATCAGTTAGCATCATATTGGATTGAACTGAATATTGATCCCCTTTGATGTGTCCGGCGTACTGAACGCAACCGCTTCCGGTATGTACAGCTACATTTCCTTTATTGTCAACAATTGCCACTTGACGAACTTCTCTACCGGGATCATCACTCAATAAAATATCTAAAGCTTCTTGTGCGGTTTTTCCTGATTTTAATAAAGCTAAACCACGTATTCCAAAAGATTTATTGGTGAAGGATTGAGTCGCTACGGCCCCAACACCAGCCTCGGCCCAAGAAACTGAGGTACCTACCGAAAACCAATGACTTTGAACGCCAACAGCCATTTCACCAGTTACAGGATCACGAGCTACAATAGAAAAAGTGTGTGCAAAAGGTTCATCGGCTTTATAGGTTTGTGCTTTTAAAGAGCAGGTTGTTCCAGCTATTAAAATTAATGAGGCAATTGATTTTATAAGTTTCATGTCGTTATAAATTTTTATACCTAAAGCTAACAAAGTGCTGCAGAATAAACAAAATCATTACTTAAAGTGATAGAAATAATACAATTATCAATCTTAAATATCATTAAAACAAAAACGCATCTCCAAAATGGAAATGCGTTCTCAAAAATTAACAAAAAATCGTTTATTATCCCTTTATGAATTCCGCTGTAAAGAACTCGCGATTCATTCTTGCAATGTTTGTTACTTTAATTTCTTTAGGACATTGTGCTTCACATGCGTAAGTATTGGTACAACTTCCGAAACCTTCTTCGTCCATTTTCATCACCATAGCTTCTGCTCTTTGGTAACGCTCTGGCTGACCTTGTGGTAGCATCGCATATTGAGAAATTTTAGCAGAAACGAATAGCATAGCTGAGGCGTTTTTACAGGCTGCAACACAAGCGCCACAACCAATACAAGTAGCCGAATTAAAAGCTTCGTCAGCAATTACTTTAGGAATTGCGATTTCATTAGCATCTGGTACACCACCAGTTCCCACAGAAACATAACCTCCCGCTTGTTGAATTCTATCAAATGCAGAACGATCCACCGCTAAATCTTTTACCACAGGAAAAGAATTGGCTCTCCACGGTTCAATTACAATGGTATCTTTATCTTTAAAAGAACGCATGTGCAGTTGACAAGTAGTAGTTGCTCGTTTAGGTCCGTGAGGCTCTCCGTTAATCACCAAAGAACACATCCCACAAATTCCTTCGCGGCAATCATGGTCAAATTGAATAGGTTCTTCTTTTTTCTTTACCAAACCTTCGTTCACTACATCCAGCATTTCTAAAAATGACATATCAGGCGAAATTTCTTCGGCTTTATAAGTCACGAATTTTCCTGTTGATGTACTATTTTTTTGACGCCATACTTTTAACGTCAAGTTCATGTGTCCACTCATTTTTTTAGTATTGAGTAGTTAGTATTGGGTATTGAGTAGTTTGTATAGAGACTTTCTACTTTTTACTTTTTACTTTCTACTATTTATAACTTCTTTGTGTTAATTTAACATTTTCAAATTCAAGTTCTTCTTTATGAAGCTCCTCAGGCATATTATCACCTTTATATCCCCAAGCCGCAACATAAGCAAACTCGTCATCATTTCTTAAAGCTTCTCCTTCTGGAGTTTGATATTCTTCTCTAAAGTGACCTCCACAAGATTCATCACGGTTTAAAGCATCATCAATCATCAATTCACCTAATTCTAAGAAATCTGCAACTCTTCCTGCTTTTTCTAAAGATTGGTTTACCTCTTCGTTTTCACCAAGAACAATAACATTTTTCCAGAAATCTGCTCTCAATTCGCTCACCATAGCTTTAGCTCTCTTCAAATCTTCGGCGTTACGAGACATCCCACAATATTCCCACATAATTTTACCCAAATCTCTATGGTACTCATCTACTGTTTTTGTTCCCCTTAAAGAAAGTAATTTATTGATACGCTCTTGAACTTCAGCCTTAGTTTTAGCAAATTCAGGTCGGGTTGCATCAATTGGCGCAGGACCTATGTTCGCTAAATAATCACCAACGGTATAAGGAATTACAAAATAGCCATCTGCTAAACCTTGCATCAATGCAGATGCTCCTAAGCGGTTAGCACCATGATCAGAGAAGTTTGCTTCACCTAATGCATATAATCCTGGTACAGATGTCATCAAATTATAATCAACCCAAAGACCACCCATAGTATAATGAACTGCAGGATAAATTCTCATTGGCGTTTCGTAAGGATTTTCATCTGTAATCTGCTGATACATATCAAACAAGTTTCCGTATCTGGCAGCAACTTCAGGCTGTCCTAATCTTTTAATAGAATCTGCAAAATCTAAATAAACTGCTAGGCCAGATTTACCAACTCCTTGTCCATTATCACAAACTTCTTTAGCATTTCTAGAAGCCACATCACGTGGAACCAAGTTACCAAAAGATGGATATTTGCGTTCTAAATAATAATCTCTATCTTCTTCCTTAATCTCTTTCGCTTTGATTTCTCCTTTTTGTAATCTCGCAGCAATTTCTTTTGTTTTAGGAACCCAAACTCTACCATCATTTCTTAAAGATTCAGACATCAGCGTAAGCTTAGATTGATGATCGCCAGAAACAGGGATACAAGTTGGATGAATTTGAGTATAGCAAGGGTTAGCCATATAAGCACCACGTTTGTGTGCTCTCCAAGCAGCAGTAACGTTTGATCCCATTGCATTGGTAGACAAATAGAATACGTTTCCATATCCACCAGTACATAATAAAACAGCATGACCAGCATGAGTTTCAACCTCACCACTCACTAGGTTTCGGGTGACAATACCTTGTGCCTTTCCATCAACCAATACCACGTCTAACATTTCTGATCTGGTATACATTTTAACAGTACCTTGATTGATCTGACGGTTTAGTGCGGAGTAGGCACCTAATAGTAATTGTTGTCCCGTTTGACCACGAGCATAAAAAGTTCGGGAAACCTGCGCCCCACCAAAAGAACGATTATCTAATAAACCGCCGTATTCTCTAGCAAAAGGAACGCCTTGAGCTACACACTGGTCAATAATATTTACAGAAACTTCTGCTAAACGATAAACATTTCCTTCTCTTGATCTGTAATCGCCACCTTTAATGGTATCATAAAACAACCGGAAAACAGAATCACCATCATTTTGGTAATTCTTTGCCGCATTGATACCACCTTGTGCTGCGATAGAGTGCGCTCTTCTTGGACTATCCTGAAAGCAAAAAGCTTTAACGTTGTAGCCCAACTCCGCTAAAGAAGCAGCCGCTGATGCTCCTGCTAAACCAGTTCCAACAACGATAACATCGTATTTTCGTTTATTAGCTGGGTTTACCAGTTTCAGATTGAATTTGTGTTTAGTCCACTTTTCGGCTAATGGGCCTACTGGAATTTTAGCATCTAATTTCATCTTAATCTATTTTATTTAACCTAACAAAAAGTAAAATCTAATTGTTTAGGCATTACCTGATTATCTTATTTAAAAAAGAAATATATGGGCATTGCTGCAAAACCAATTGGGATTAAAATCGAAAAGATCCATACTCCAATAAATTTTATTAGCGGTCTATATTTGCTATTATTCCAACCTAAAGTTTGAAAAGCACTTTGGAAACCATGCACCAAGTGAAATGATAGTGCAGCCATTGCAATGACGTAAAACAAAACTAGCCACCACTGCTGAAAAGCATTAGAAACTTCCAGATATAAATCTTCTGATTTTGTGATTTCTATTCCATTGTCAATATAACTTACGTAACCAGTAAATTCTGATTCACTGATGGTGCGGCTCATTGTCGCACCTGAGTTTAAATCTGTTCTGTATTCTATAAGTGGCGTATAACCTTGATGATATTTGTACCAAAAATTCGCCATGTGAACCACAATAAAAACGAATAAGATGGTACCTAAAACCCCCATATTTCTAGAAGACCAAATACTTCCGTCTTTTGGAGTGATAGCATAAGCCACTGGTCTTGCTTTTTTATTTTTTAGGGTAATGATTAAAGCCCAAATCGTATGAATAAGGATGGAGCTATACAACAGATAAGAAACCACTTTGATTGGTGTAAAGTGAGTCATGAAATGAGCATATTGGTTAAATGCTAATCCGCCATCATTTTTAAACAACTGAAAATTACCAGTTAAATGAACGATCAAGAAAGAACATAAAAATAGACCGGTTAAGCACATGATCAATTTTCTCCCGAGTGTTGAAGAGAAAGCTTTTGAAAAATTACTCATTATTTGGTATTTAAAAGGTTTTTTTGAACTGCAAAAGTATTTATTATAAAATAAAATATTCACTAACCTTAGTGTATTTGGTAATTTAACAACTATTTAGAAACGTTATAAATAATATTCGTTAAAATTATCACCTCTCAGCTCTAAAGTAACATTACTTTATCACCAACGATAGCAAATATTTTGTCTGTTGATTTAGGCTTTAATAATGCTTTGCCGGTAAACTTTCCAAAGGCGGGAAGAATACCAAAAGTGTCTCCAAAGTAAAAACAGGGCAACGTAATTCCCTGTCTAGCTTTTCCATTAATTCTTATTCCGGGGTGTATATGCCCAGTTAAGAGATACTTTTCTGTGTCTTGTTTAGGTGGTGCATGCATCAATTTGAAAGGACCTAAGATCATTGTATCGATAACCTCCATTTTTAAAGTTTGATAAAAGTGAATAGGTAAGAAATCATGATTCCCTTTAATGAGGACCATTTCAATTTGTTGATGCATTTCTCGCCAGAGGCTAAACCAAGAAAAGTCGTTATTGATGTCGCTATGGAAAAGATCACCTAAAAAAATCAACCTTTTAGGGTTGATTTGATCTATCATGTCGGATAAAAGAGAAAGTTCTTGTTGAGCCAGCGCTTTAGGTATGGCAATACCAGATTTTCTAAAATGAGCTCCTTTTGCAAGGTGCGTATCAGAAACCATTAAAGTCTGATAAGCAGGAAACCAAATTCCCTTTTCGGCGAGTAGCAACAATTCTTCTCCTCTAAAACGGAAAGCACAAGCTTTTTTTAGCATAACCAAAAAAATAAAAAAGTCCTGAAGGGATTAAACATCAGGACTTTAATTTATCATTCAAAAATATTATTTTATGGGGAATGTTACCCTGAAACGACTTCCATCAGGTACAAAACCCTGTAGAGAAACCATTTTATCGTCAGATTTTAATGCCGACATAATCTGATCATTATTATTAACTCCCTTGCCGTTAATAGATGTAATTACTGTTCCTTTTGGCATATCGTACATATCGAATACTTTGCCAGGCGAAACACTGGTAACAACCACTCCAGACCCTACACCATATTTCTTCTTCAAATTATCATTTAAAGGAGCAAATGTTCCGCCTAAGCTATTCACTACTTCTTCAACAGCTGGTGCATTTGAGTTACCTGCCAACTTCATACCTTCGTCACCCTTTAAGGTAAGGTTAAAAGTTTTCATTTTTCCATCCCTTAAAACTCCTAAACTCACTTTATCTCCAGGATGAAGTAATGCAACTTTAACCTGTAGCTCTGCTGAAGTGCTGATATCATTTCCATCTAACTTTTTAATGATATCACCTTTCTCGATTCCTGCTTTGTCTGCTGCGCCATCTTTTATAGTAGAGTTTACATACAAACCATCAATTTCTGAAGTATTGAATTGCTTATTGTTATCTGCATTCAATTCTTGAAAAGTTACGCCAATAAAACCACGTTTAACTTCTCCATATTTCAAGAAATCATCCATCACTTTTCTGGCTAAATTTACTGGAATAGCAAAACCATACCCTTCGTATACGCCTGATTGAGAGGCAATAGCAGAGTTAATTCCAATCAGTTCTCCTTTTGTGTTTACCAAAGCGCCACCGCTGTTACCACGATTAATTACCGCATCAGTTTGAATAAATGATTCGATGGATGAGTTTGTTGGTGGATTACTAGGGTCATAATTATTTCTATCTATTTCTGGTGCTAAAATTCCAATCTGACGAGCTTTTGCACTTACAATACCCGCCGTAACTGTTGATTCTAAAGTTAATGGATAGCCTACTGCTAAAACCCATTGACCCACTTTCACATCATCAGAATTACCTAACTTAACAATTGGCAAATCACTTGCGTTTACTTTTATTAATGCTAAATCAGTGTTTTCATCTCTTCCAATTACTTTAGCTTGTAAAACTCTTTTATCAGTTAAAATTACTTCAATCTTTTCCGCGTCTTTAACGACATGATTATTGGTCATGATATAACCATCCTGAGTGACAATCACACCGGATCCTTTTCCCATTGGGGGCGGAGAATCTTGAGATTGTTGTTGTCTTCTTTTGCCAAAGAAATCCTGAAACATGTCGCCAAATGCATCATTGCCTCCATTTTGCGCCATTGACCTATTATAAGTTGTCCTTACATGGACAACGCCAGGCGAAACCGCTGCTGCCGCTTGTGAAAAATCTAGCGTACCTGTTGGTTCAGGAACGTCTAAAGGGTTATTGGCGAAATAAACTTTCTGTCGATCTGCCAAACTCATTCCGTTCATTGATTTATTGGCAATAAACATGTAAGCACCCAATGCAACAGCTCCTCCTACAAATGCTGTTAAAAGTGTAATTCCTATTTTTTTCATATTACCTTTCATTGTTTTTTCCTTTTATGTTCAAATATTCATCAAAAATAATACCTAATAGACGTTTTTTGCAAGTATATGTTATTTAAGTTAGTGTTAAAAAGTGTTAAAAAACTTAATCTATTGTAATAATTGGAAAGTAAAAAACGCACCCAGCTAAAACAAGGAATTAACAGGCAAATTGTTTTATGTTTTATTTTTGTGGATTTTTGTATGAGAAATGAAATTATCTTTTTTTAAATATCAGGGAGCCGGGAATGACTTTATCATGGTGGATAACCGTGATTTAAGCTTTAATCACCACCAACCAAAAATTTTGGAACAAATTTGTGACCGTAGATTTGGCGTTGGTGGAGATGGGATTATGTTTATTGAACCCGCCGAAGGTTTTGATTTTAAAATGGTTTATTACAATGCTGATGGACAACCCAGCAGTATGTGTGGCAACGGCGGGCGCTGCATTGTGGCATTTGCAAAACAATTGGGAATTATTGATTCGGAGACAAATTTTGTGGCAGTTGACGGACCACATTATGCCAAAATTGCAGATTCTGGGGACTGGGTAAGTTTACAAATGATTGATGTTGATGTGATCAAAAGAGATGGTGATGCTTATGTCATCAATACTGGATCGCCACATTATATCAAATTTGATTTGACGATTACTGATAAAAATGTTTTTGAAGAAGGACGGGCGATCAGATACAATGACACCTACAAGAAAGAAGGAATCAACATTAATTTTGTTGAAGATAAAGGTGATCATCTTTTTGTGCGTACTTACGAACGCGGTGTCGAAGATGAAACTTACGCCTGTGGAACTGGTGTCACAGCTGTTGCCTTAGCAAATGCCCTTGCCAAAAATCAGACTGGTAAAATCGAAACTTCCATAAAAGTTTTAGGTGGCGAATTGAATATCCGTTTTGATTATGATGGAAAAAAATTCACCAATATATTTTTAGAAGGGCCAGCAAAAATGGTTTTTGAAGGAGAGCTAGAAGCGTAAATATCCAAACCTAGATAAAATTGCTTACTAAAGTTAATTTTAGATTTATTTCACTTCTTCATAATCTACAAAGTCACCTGCATTATCCAGCTTCGGCTTTTTTTTCTCCCTAGGCGGAACATAATCTACAGAGATGGTTCCTTCTGGTTTTTTAGTGGTACTTTGATAGTTAGCTTGTTGTTGTCCGGATTGATTATTCATCTTCTCGGTCATCTTTTCAGCTGCCTTTCTGAATAAAAAAGGCATAAAAAGGCGAGCCAGAATTCTTATGATATAAATTACGGTGATGGTTATGAATAAAAAACGTAATAATCCCATGGTTTGCAAATATAATTCTTTAACGCAATTTGACCTTAATTCTTGTGAATTGTTACTTCTCGAATTTCTCTTCAATCATTTTCTCGAGCGCAAACATTTCGTCGCGAAGTTTTGCAGCCAATAAAAAATTCATCTCTTTCGCGGCAGTCAACATTTCTTTTTTAGTGTTTTCGAGTGATTTTTTCAACTCGGGCTTGGTCATGTATTGAACAATTGGATCGGCCGCCAAAGTCGCTTCGGCAGTATCTTCTTGATAGATTTGCTGAACACCACCTTTGAAATCCATTATGGAAGTTTGCTCGATAATTTCGCTACGGGTTTTACCCACGGTTCTAGGTGTAATCCCATGCTTTTCATTGTATTTGATTTGTTTTTCGCGACGTCGGTTGGTCTCATCCATCGTGATTCGCATAGAATCCGTGATTTTGTCGGCATACATAATTACTCTACCCCTATCGTTTCTTGCCGCCCGACCAATCGTTTGAATCAATGACCTTTCTGACCGAAGGAAACCCTCTTTATCTGCATCTAAAATAGCGACCAAAGAAACTTCAGGTAAATCTAAGCCTTCCCTTAATAGGTTGATCCCAATTAAAACATCAAACTCGCCCAAGCGCAGACCACGCAAAATTTCCACACGCTCTAAAGTCTTTATTTCCGAATGGATGTATCGCACTTTAATGTTTAAACGATCCATATATTTCGCTAACTCCTCAGCCATCCTTTTGGTCAAAGTTGTCACCAAAATACGATCACCCATTTTGATGGTTTTATCTACTTCTTCCAATAAATCATCCACTTGGTTTCCAACCGGACGAACATCTATTATCGGATCTAATAAGCCTGTTGGTCGAATCACTTGCTCCACAAAAACACCTTCAGTTTTTTCCATTTCATAATCACCAGGTGTGGCGCTTACATAAATAGTTTGTGGTGCTAAAGTTTCAAATTCGTTAAAATTTAAAGGTCGGTTATCTAAAGCTGCTGGTAAACGGAAACCATATTCAACTAACGATAATTTCCTTGATCTATCACCGCCATACATTGCTCTGATTTGTGGAACAGTAGCGTGACTTTCATCAATCACCATCAGATAATCATCCGGAAAATAATCTAGCAAACAGAAAGGTCTAGCTCCGGGTTTACGACCATCAAAATAGCGAGAGTAATTTTCAATTCCAGAGCAATAACCTAATTCTCGCATCATTTCCATATCGTAATTGGTGCGCTCCTCTAACCTTTTAGCCTCTAAAAAGCGTCCTTCAGTTTCAAATTGTGCCTTTCTGGACACCATATCTTCTCCAATTTCATGCATTACCGAGGTAAATCGATCTCTTGGCGTAACGAATAAATTTGCTGGGAAAATCGCAACCTGATCCATTTTTTCAATAGTTTTTCCACTCGCTGGATCTATTACTGTCATCTCTTCAATATCATCACCAAAAAAAGAAATGCGATAAGCTAAATCTAAGTAGGCAGGATAAATATCGACAGTATCGCCTTTTACACGGAATGTTCCTCGCTTAAAATCGGCCGTAGTTCGAGAATATAAAATCTCCACTAAGCGATGTAAAAACGCATTCCGACTAATTTTGGTTCCCACGCCAAAACGGAAAACCGAGTTTGAAAAATCTTCGGGATTACCCATACCATAAATACAAGAAATAGATGAAACCACAATTACATCTCTTCGACCAGACATTAAAGAGGAGGTTGTCCTTAAACGTAATTTTTCAATCTCCTCGTTGATTTGAAGATCCTTTTCTATGTAAGTATTGGTGGTTGGTAAAAATGCTTCGGGCTGGTAATAATCATAGTAAGAAACAAAATAATTCACCGCATTATCAGGAAAAAATTGCTTAAACTCACCGTAAAGTTGAGCTGCCAATGTCTTATTATGACTTAGGATGAGTGTTGGTTTTTGTGTTTGCTCAATTACATTGGCTATGGTAAATGTTTTACCAGAGCCGGTTACTCCTAATAATGTTTGATAATTTTCTCCTGACTTTACACCTGATACCAATTGTTTGATAGCAGTTGGTTGATCGCCAGTTGGGGAATAATCAGAAGAAATTTTAAAATCCATTTTCAAAGATAAAATTAAAATCAGTAGAGAAATCGTAAAAAAAGGGATTCGTCTTTACAGACAAATCCCCTCGTCAAACCTTATACATGAACAATTAATGCTCACTTACAAAGACGAAAATAAGTGCCATTTGGTTTAGGAAGGCTCGGATTATTATCGCATTTTTACTTTTCCATGGCTTTACTAGTTTTCACTCCACATTTAAATCCTCGTATTGCATATGTCTTTCAGCATATATTTGAGAATATTCTTGCGGTAGATATTGCCTTTACACAGATTCAAGAGGCCTTCGACAGTTATGAAGACGCGAAAATTTCTTATTCAGAGGAACCTTTGGGAGACGAAATCCATTTTAAAAGCCATTCTTTTATTTTATCAAAGGCTGTTCAAAAAATTGATTTAGCTTTCGCCGACGTAAATGGCAAACAGATTCCATTTCTAGTTAAAAATTCGGTTTTCAATGCTGATATTTTCTCGGCCTCGTTTTACTTGTTAAGCAGATACGAAGAATACACAAACAAACAAAGAGACGAGCATAACCGATTTGAGGGAAAATCATCGTTGGCATATAAAAATGGATTTTTATATCATCCGGTAATTGATGAGTGGGCTTTTGAAATTGCCAAATTATTGAGAAGCAGATTTAGTGATTTTAGGATTGCAAAACGTCGATTCTACTTTCAACCCACCATAGATATAGATCGACCTTATTATTACCTGACAGATTCTTTTTTTAAACAAAAAGCTAAAAAGATACGTTATCGGCTAGATGCTGATCCTTTTGATGTTTATCAACAAATATCAGATTGGGATTTGCAGTTCGGTACCAAAACCATCTATTTCTTTTTGATGAGTAATCAACATGAAAATGATCAAGCTCCTTCAATAGATCATCAGCTTTTTAAGGACATCATTAAAGAGCTCAGTGAAAATCATCCAGTGGGTTTACATCCTTCTTATTTTTCAAATGAAAACCCAACCGCAATTAGAACCGAAAAGAATGCACTTTTCAAAATAGCGGAAAGAAAAATCAGCATAAGTCGACAACACTATTTGATGTTAAGCTTTCCCAAAACCTATCGAAATTTAATTGCTGCTGGGATAAAAGAAGATTACTCTATGGCTTTCGCTGATGTTCCGGGTTTTAGAGCAGGTACCTGTACGTCGTTTTTTTGGTACGATTTAGAGAAAGAATTTATTACGGATTTACTGGTTCATCCAATCACAGTAATGGACCAAACATTAAAGAAATATTTGGGCTTATCGCCCGAAGAAGCTATTCATCTGTTGAATGAACTCATCATTAATGTCGAAAAAGTAAGGGGTGATTTTATCAGCCTTTGGCATAATGAATCGATCAATGATTTTGGCACTTGGAAAGGTTGGAGAGGTGTTTATCTAAAAATGATGGAAATGCAATTAGAACAATAAATGGATAAATCCATTCAATAAATGATGATTTATATAGCCCACGGTTTAAACCATGGGCTATATGAAATAGGATAGAAAAAACCATTTTAATGGTTTAAATGATAAATTTATTTTTAAATATCAATTATGTCCCATTCCTATAATAAAATTTGGATACATGCTATTGGGGCAACAAAAGACCGTCAGCCTCTGATTTCACAAGAGATAGAAACTGCTCTTCATGATTTCATTTATAGTCAATTAAAAGAATTGGGTTGTCCAGTTAGGATAATTAATGGAATGCTTGATCATATACATTGTTTATTTTTATTGAATCCACAAAAATCAATAGCAGAAATTATTAAACAAATTAAGGGCAGTTCATCTCATTTTATTAATGAGCAAAATCTAATTCCAGATAAATTTCTTTGGCAAACAGGTTATGCGGCATTTTCAATTGGCGAATCCGGATTAGATCAAGTTTTTAGATATATAAAGAATCAAAAACAACATCATTCAAAAAAGACATTCGAACGAGAATATAATGGATTTTTAAAATTATATGGATTAGACCAATCCTAAAATCGTAAATTAGAGCATGATGTTTTTGTTAAACAAAACCAATAGTATTGCCAATCATTTCTTAGCTGAGTTAAGAGATGGCGATGTCCAGCAAGACAGTATGCGCTTTCGAAGAAATTTAGAAAGAATGGGGGAAATTTTCGCTTATGAAATCAGTAAAAAACTGACTTATGAGGAATTTGAGGTACAAACCCCGCTAGGTTTAGCAAACATCAATATGCTTCCTAACATGCCGGTTTTAGCGACGATCTTAAGAGCCGGCCTACCATTACACCAAGGTTTATTAAATGTTTTTGATAAAGCTGAATCCGCTTTTATATCCGCCTATCGAAAAACAAAGAAGTCAGGCGATTTCGTAATTCAAATGGAATATGTTTCTACTCCAGATTTGGAAGGAAAAACGGTTATTATTTCAGATCCAATGCTGGCCACAGGTAAAAGTATGGTACTTTGTTGTAAAGAATTATTAGCCAATTATAAAATAAAAACATTGCACATTGTTGCTGTAATCGCCAGCCAAGAAGGAGTTGAACACATCAAAGCAAATTTACCTAAAGCCAATTTATGGTTAGGTGCAATTGATGAGGAAATGACCACCAAAGCTTACATAGTTCCTGGTTTGGGTGATGCCGGAGATTTAGCTTTTGGCGAGAAGGTTTAGTTCAGTTTTTAATTCAGTAATCTTTCAACTAATTTATCCATAGCTTTGATTGAAATTTATTTACTCATTCTCAAATCTTAAAATTGAAATCATATCAACATATTTTCTTCGATCTCGACCATACTTTATGGGACTTCGATAAAAACGCTGAAGAAACTTTAAGCGAACTTTATTTTAATTACCAGCTCGAAAATTTAGGTTTAAACTCTTGTGATATTTTTATCGAGACCTATACCAAAAACAATCATCAACTTTGGGCTGATTATCATTTAGGAAAAATCACCAAAGAGGCATTAAGAGAAACCCGTTTCAAAAAAACGTTTTTGGATTTAGGCTTAGATGAAAGCATAATTCCCTCTCAGTTCGAGGATGATTATGTAAACATCTGCCCAACAAAATCTAATTTGTTTCCGCATACGCATGAAACATTGACCTATCTTCAGCAGAAATATAAATTACATCTCATCTCAAACGGATTCAAAGAATCAACGGAGTATAAAGTAAAAAACACCAACCTAACCCCGTATTTTCAAAATGTCATTATCTCTGAGGTGCTTGGAATTAACAAACCAGATAAAGCCATTTTTCAATACGCAATAGATAAGGCAAAAGCATCTACTCAGCAAAGTTTAATGATTGGAGATAGCATAGAAGCTGATGTGAGAGGAGCACTAAATTTTGGAATGGATGCGATTTATTTTAATCCGAATTTTGCCGAAATACCCGAAGATGTAAGCTGGCATATCAACCATTTGGAAGAACTAACACGAATTCTATGAGTTTAAAAGGCGACATCAATAAAATTCAACATTCAATTAAGTTTTATGAAGAATTTTTGAAAACAGTTTCTGAGGAAGCTTTTCTTCAAAACCCAGCGGAAGGGGTTTGGTCGTATTCCGAAGTTTACTCTCACATTCTGGGCGCAAACTATATGTCACTTATCGCATTAGAAAAATGCTTAAATAAAACAGCTGATATCAAAATCAGAAAGCCTCATTGGAAAGTACGATTGATTCTTTTTTTTGGAAGATTTCCTCCCGGTAAAATAAAAGCTCCAGCAAATATAGCCGCAGCAGTTAAAAAAATATCAAAAGAAGAAGCGTCTAATTTAATCGTCAAATTCAAAAAGAAATTGAATACTTTATTGGCCGATTTTAAAAAGTTTGACCCTAAATATAAAATAAAACACCCCAGATTAGGCTTTTTAGATGCAAAATCATGGTTGCGATTTATTTTCATTCACACCAAACATCATCAAAAACAAATCACCAGAATCAGCAAAATGCTTCATCAATAGTCAACTAATTGACATTTTGTTTCATTAGAAAAACCAACTAGACTTTTCTTCGTTAAACTATTCAAAATTAATAAGTTGAGAAATTTAACATTTAACACATTATTAACTTTATGGTAATGTATTTGTTAGACATTTGTTAAAATCTATATAATGATGGACTTGTTTTATTATGGTGTTGTTGTAATTGCTTTAATTGCTGTTGCGGCATTTTATTTTAGCCCTTTTGATTTAAAAATTGAAGAAGAAAAGGATTAATGATTTAGTAAATAAATTACTTCTACCTGAAGTCTTAAAATCAAGGCTATATAATAGCTACCCTCGCAAATTATTTAAAATTTTCTGTCATGTCTAAAAGAGAAATCGATATTGTAGTTATATCTGATGTGCATTTGGGTACCTATGGTAGTCATGCCAAAGAGCTTCTAAAATACTTAAAAAGTATTAAGCCAAAAATGTTGATTTTGAATGGGGACATTATTGATATCTGGCAATTCAGTAAATCTTATTTTCCAGAAGATCACATGAAAGTGATTCGTAAAATCTTAAAATTCGTGACTGATGGTGTTCCTGTTTATTACCTTACAGGAAATCATGATGAAATGTTAAGAAAATTTGCCGATTTTAATTTGGGGGTTTTTCAGCTATTAAATAAATTGGTTTTAAATTTAGACGGAAATAAGGCGTGGGTTTTCCATGGTGATATTTTTGATGTGACCATGCAGCACTCGAAATGGTTAGCTAAACTTGGCGCAGTAGGTTATGATACATTGATACATATCAACAGCATTACAAATTGGTTTTTAACCAAAATGGGTAAGAAAAAATATTCATTCTCGCAAAAAATAAAAGCAAGTGTAAAAGAGGCAGTGAAATTTATTAATCAGTTTGAGCAAACAGCTGCTGAATTAGCTATTGAAAAAGGATATGCTTTTGTAATATGCGGACATATTCATCACCCTGAAATCAGAGAAATTAAAACAGATAAAGGAAGTGTGACCTACTTGAATTCTGGTGATTGGGTAGAAAGTTTAACTTCTTTAGAATATCAAAACGGTGTTTGGGATATTTATAAATTTGATGCGAGCCAATTTACGAAAGAAGATGACGATACACATGATATTGAAAACTTGAATGATATGTTGGATGTTAAAGAGCTTTTTGAAAAATTTAAACAAGAAGTTGTTTAATAAGAATTTCTTATGAAAATACTTTATGCCATACAAGGAACTGGAAATGGACACATCAGCAGAGCAAGAGAAATTGTGCCGCTTTTGCAACAATATGGGGAATTAGATTTATTAGTAAGTGGCACACAAGCTGATGTTTCATTATCGCAACCATTAAAATATCAGTTTCATGGCTTTAGTTATATTTTTGGAAAAAAAGGCGGAATAGATTATTGGAAAACCTTTAAGGTGATGAATCTTCGTCAATTTTGGAAAGACATGCATTCCATCCCATTAGAAGATTATGATTTAATCATCAATGATTTTGAACCCTTAACAGCTTGGGCTTGTCGGTTAAAAAAAATTAGAAGTGTTTCGTTAAGCCATCAAGCATCTTTTTTATCTGATAAAACTCCCCGCCCGGCTAAAAGAGAAAAATATGCTGAAATTATATTAAAATATTATGCGCCAACAACAGAGCATGTTGGTTTTCATTTTCAATCGTATGATGATTTTATTCATACACCAGTAATTAGAAGTGAGATTAGAAATCTTGATCCACAAAACCACGGTTATTACACCGTTTATCTTCCAGCGGTAGACGATAAGCTTTTAGTAAAATACCTACTGTCAGTGCCTGAAGTAAAGTGGCAAGTTTTTAGCAAACATCAAAGAACGCCTTATCAAAACGGCAACGTTCAAGTGAAACACATAGATAACGAACTTTTCAATAAAAGCTTAGAAAACTGCGAAGGCTTACTTACTGGCGGAGGTTTTGAAGGTCCGGCAGAGGCACTTTATCTTGGTAAGAAAGTGCTGATGATACCCATGAAAAATCAATTTGAACAAGAATGTAATGCTGAAGCCGCCCGTTTAATGGGGGTTCCAGTCATTCATAAAATCGATATAGAGTTTACGGAATCTTTAAAAAAATGGATAAGTGCTGAACAAAAAATTATTGTTGATTTTCCAAATCAAACAGCAGGCATTGTCGAACAATTAGTACAAACCTTTGCGGGTAAAAAACTCAATTTAGCCTAGTTATTATAGATTATCCTTATTATTGCGTACCTGCAAAATTCAAGCATGATTCAGCAATTCAGGAATTTAAATTTCATTAATATCCTTCTCCTATTAATCCTTCTAATTATTTTAAGGATTGGAATTTTTATGCATTTACCAAATAATGTGAATTCAGGGTTTTTAGAGCTTTTTTCTCGTTTACTTATTCCTTTGAACATCAAAGATGCTTTGTCACCTACACTAAATATAACTTTAGCAGGATTAATTGTTTTCTCCCAAGCATTATTATTCAATAGAATCATTAACAATCTGAATGTTTTAGGGAAATCTTCTTTTATCCCTGCGTTATTTTATATCATTTGCTCTAGCGTTTTCTCGCCATTTCTATTATTGTCTCCACCACTAATTTGTAATTATTTTATTCTATTTATCATTCATAAAATTTTACAAGCGTATAAAGAGTCGGTATCTATTTCTACCTTATTTGATTTAGGCTTGGTAGTCGCCATTGGTACAATTTTTTATTTTCCTTTTGTACTGTTTCTTGTTTTGTTGTGGGCATCTCTTATTATTTTGAAACCCTTTAATTGGAGAGAATGGATAGGTGCTTTAATTGGATACCTAACAATTGTTTTCTTTTTAGGTGTGTATTATTTCTGGAATGGACATCTGTTAGATTTTTATGAGATCTGGAAACCACTTTCTAACAAGTTTCCTTTTTACATCAAAATTAATGTGATGGATTACATTGTTTTATTCCCAATAGTTATTGTCATGATTTTGGGATTTCTCCAAATCAGACAAAACTTCTTCAGGAGTTATATCCTCATTAGAAAATTCCTCCAATTAGTATTTTTCGTTTTCGTTATTGCGGCGTTATCTTTTTATCTTAAATCCGATTTTAGAATTAACCATTTCCTTTTATGTGTAATACCCATATCCACATTACTTTCCTATTACTTTATAACCGCTAAGAAGAAATGGGCTTATGAATCTTTCTTTCTCATCATTGTTGGATTCATCATTTACTTTCAGTTTTTCTAAAGTAATTGTTTAACTTTTTTTAACAGATAATCAGCCGTTAAACTGCTAAATTTTGATAGTTTTGTAGCAAATTAATTGCGGATTTACCATTACTACTAAATAAAATGAAAGTTGGCGTTGTTGTTTTTCCAGGTTCTAATTGTGACCAAGATTTAATTTACGTTTTTCAAAAAATTCTTGGTCAGGAAGTTGTTCCGCTTTGGCACAAAGATCATGATTTGCAAAACGTGGATTTTGTAGCATTACCTGGCGGATTTTCATACGGAGATTATTTACGTTCTGGCGCAATTGCTCGTTTTTCACCTATCATGCAAGAGGTTATTTCTTTTGCAAATAAAGGAGGTTATGTTTTGGGTGTTTGTAATGGCTTTCAAATTTTAACAGAGGCGGGTTTATTACCCGGTGGCTTATTACATAATGCCAGTAGAAAGTTTATTTGTAAAAACGTTCATTTAAGAGCAGTTACCACTAATAGCTTAATAACCGCCAAGATTGATCCTGATAAAGCTTTGAAAATTCCTATTGCACATGGCGAAGGAAATTTCTATGCTCAAGCAGATGAACTGAAAAAGTTGAATGATCGTGATCAGATTTTGTTTAGATACTGTGATGAGAACGGAAACATTACCGCTGAATCTAACCCAAATGGATCTATTGGAAATATTGCCGGCGTGTGTAATCCAGGAAGAAATGTTTTTGGAATGATGCCTCATCCAGAAAGAGCCGCAGACCCAATTTTAGGAAATGAAGATGGATTAGTTTTGTTCGAGTCAATTTTATCAATGGTGAACGCCTAATGATCAACCTTGTTGTTGATATTGGTAATTCTTCAACAAAAATTGCTGTTTTTGATCAGGATAGTATTATTTTAAGTGATAAAGCAATCGATTATTGTGATCAGGATCTTCAAAAACTGAAAGAGAAATATCAGATTGAAAATTTGATCATCTCATCAGTCAGAAAAAATATAGGTTTGGATGAAGAGTATTTGAAAAGTAATTTCAACTATATAAAATTTAACCATTCGGTTTTTATACCTATTGATAACAAATATGAAAGCCCAACAACATTAGGATTAGATAGATTGGCAGCGGTAATTGGGGCAAATAAAATTTATCCTAAACAAAAAGTTTTAGTGATTGATGCTGGAACTTGTATTACCTATGATGGAATTAATGAAAAGGCTATATATAACGGAGGAAGTATTTCTCCGGGTATTAACATGAGATTTGAAGCCATGCATCATTTCACATCAAAATTACCGTTAGTAAGTTTTGATTCGGATTATAAAAGTGCATATGGCAAAAACACCAACGAGGCCATTCTTTCGGGGGTAATAAATGGATTGATTTACGAATTAGAGGGGTTTATCAAACAAGAATTAAATAATAACAAAGAAACGAAGATTATACTTTGTGGTGGGGATGCCGCGTTTTTTGATTCGAGGTTTAAAAATAGCATCTTTGCGCACTTAATTTTACATGAGCCCAATCTGGTTTTGATTGGTTTAAATACAGTTGTTAATTATCAGCATGATTTTAAATAAAAAATATATTCTGGCATTATCGTTTATTGTAATGTTTGCGATTAATGTAAATGCACAATCTACTACCAACTCTCCGTATTCGAAATTTGGAGTTGGTAATATTAAAGGAAGCTATCTTCCTCAGTTTAGGGCAATGGGAAACTTAGCTTATGGTATCAGTAGTTTTGGTGGATATCAAAATATCAACGTGTCAAATCCAGCTTCCTATTCTCAAATTAGATTGACAGCCTTTGATGTAGGAGCTTCGGCAGATTTTCAAAACCTGAGTAAAGGAAGTTTGTCTGAAAAAAGCTTCAACTCAGCATTAAGTCATTTTACTTTTGCTGTGCCTATTACTAAAAAATCAGCGTTTAGCTTCGGACTATTGCCTTTTAGTAATTTAGGTTATCAATCTCAAAACGTTATTTCAGTAGATACTTTTAAGGTAAGTCAAATTTACTCTGGTGAAGGCGGCTTATCTAAGGCTTACCTGGGTTATGGGATTGGTATTGGAAAGCATTTGAACGTTGGTGTAAACATGAGCTATATTTTTGGCGATTTAAAAGAAACCAGAGCTGCTGAATACCAAAAATATGCAGGATTTTTAAATTCTAAGTCGCAAAATGATTTAAGTATAGGGGGCCTAAACTTTGATTTTGGCGTTCAGTATATAAAACTTTTAAATGATGATACTCGTTTAACTGTGGGTTATACAGGCGGTGCAAAAACATCTTTCAACACAAGCAACAAAACGTTATTTACAAGATATCAAAAAGATTATAAAACAAATACTGAGTTTAGGACTGATACCATTGCGTTTGTAGATGGTGCAAAAGGGAAGTTGGTTATGCCTACCAATCATAATTTTGGATTTAGTATAGAGAAAATTAACAAGTGGGTTGTTGGTGCCGATTTAAGATTAGCAAAGTGGTCTCAGTATAGCTTAAACGGAACCAATGGGAATTTAAATAATACTTGGGGTTTTTCTGTAGGCGGTCAAATTACTCCAAATATTAAAGCGGTGACTAATTATATTAAATTGATTGACTATCGTTTTGGAATCAATTATGATAAAACGTATCTGAATATTAATAATAAGGATATTGATGTAAAATCAATAAATTTTGGATTCGGATTTCCATTAATTTCGGCCCGCACAGCTTTTTATAAAATTAACTTAAGTACCGAGTTCGGTAAAAAAGGGACACTTGATAATAACCTAGTAAAAGAGAAATTTATCAATATTAAATTAGGTTTTACCATTAACGATAGGTGGTTCCAGAAATATAAGTATGATTAATCGAGATGTTTAAAGCCAAAAAATATATCATTTTTGGAATTTTAAGCTTGTGCTTTGCCGCTTGTGAAAATGATATGAGTAAGGTAAAACAGATTGAACTTAAACAAAAGGAAGAAATAGAAATTACTAAAGGAGCTGAAATCATCTACAGCGATTCGGCAAGAGTTAAGGCTAGATTAACTACTCCTATATTATATAATCATAAAACAGCTAAAAATCCATTTTATGAGATGCCTAAAGGTATAGTGGTTATTTTTTACGATGACAATCTGAAGCAAACCAGCAAAGTAACTTCCGAATACGCTATCCGAAAAGAAAATGAAAAAATTATAGAGTTAAAGAAGAATGTTGTAGCTACTAATGCCGAAGGAAAAACATTTAAATCAGAAGAGTTAATTTGGGATGAGAATTTAAAGAGATTCTATTCTAATCGTGTGGTAACAATTACCACAGATAAAGCAACAATATCTGGAACTAGTTTTTGGGCTACCGAGGATTTTAGTTATTATGAAATAAAACAAGGAGCTGGGCCAATTCAGTTTAATCAGTAAATCTTGATTTTTAAATCAGAAACAATAGGAACATCAACCTTTAAGCAATTTTAAGGATATAAAGTTTTCTTATAGCTGTTCGTAAAACACCTAATCTCCTTAAACTTTGATAATGATGTTCTTTCTATACATTATCCATAAAATCAATAACCAGATTAATACGAAGGTGATTGCTCCAGCTAAAGATGCGTTATAAGGCGAAAAATAAGGAGTGAAAAATTGTTCATAAAACCAGCCTTTTAATGTTACGTCTTTACCATTTAATGGTACATAAATAAGGGTCATTGACCTTGCAATAATTCCTGAGGCAAAATAAACAGTAATCGCATTTACACCATATATAACAAAAGGCTTAGTAAATTTAGTGAAGCCTTTCACATCTATTAACCAATAGCATAAGCCCAAAGCCATACTAGCCAATCCGCCGGTATACAATACAAAGGAGCTTGTCCATAAAGATTTATTGATAGGAAAAACTAAATCTAAAACCAAACCAGCTAAAGCCGCAATTAAACCATAGGTAAACATCCATGCAACTTTGTTTTCATCAGTTCGCTGTTTTGACTTTAAGGTTAGGCCGATTAATATTCCGAATAAACCCGTTGCCACTGCAGGAAGTGTACTTAATAAACCTTCAGGGTCCCAGGTTTTACTAGGTTTCCATAAGTGGGCTTCTGTAAAAATAGTACGGTCTAACCAAGCACCAAGGTTTGTTTCTGGCTCTAAATTAGGTAAACCTATACCTGGTACAGGAATTAGGGTCATTACCAACCAATAAATCAAAAGTAACCCTATAAACAATCTAAAAAGCACTTTTTCATTAAACTTGATAAATAGAATTGCAGTGATGAGATATACTATTGCAATTCTAGTTAAAACGCCGGGAATGCGGACAACAGAAAAATCAAAGAAAGGAAATAAGGATAGCAATAATCCTAATCCAAATAAAATCGCCGCTCTTTTAAAAACGGAAAGCAAGACTTTTGAATGATTAGAAGCGTCTACTTTCTTCCCTGAAAGCGCATAAACTATGGATACACCAACTATAAATAAGAAAAAAGGAAATATTAGGTCTGTTGGTGTGCAACCATTCCATTCTGAGTGTTCTAAAGGAGCATAAATATATCTCCAATCTCCTGGATTATTTACCAAAATCATGGCGGCAACGGTAATTCCTCTAAAAACATCTAATGAAAGCAGTCTCTTTTTTAGTTCAGGAGCAGGGGTCATGTTGTTTAAATTTAAGTTTATAGGTTATTTAAATTTAGGGTTTTTTAATTAAAAAAAAGTCGTAGAGATTTCCACGACTTTATAACCAAAAAATTTAAACCAAAGCATTAAAATTTCCATTTTACAAAAGCTTCCATAGCCTCATAGTTTGCTAGGCCCAAATCATCATATTGCTTGGCGGTATCTCTGTTTCGTTCTTCGGCTCTTACCCAAAACTCACGAGAATCATCACCCGGAAAAACCGGACGATCTTTTTGAGATTGGTGTTTAAAAATGGCATTTCTTTTTCGCTCTAATTCTTTGGGAGACAACGGAACTGCCATTTCAATTTCATGGATTTCCCACTCATGCCACGCCCCCCTGTACAACCAAACCCAACAATCTTTGGCCCATTTTTCTGTCTTCCTTAGTTTTTCCATGGCTCTTTTTATAGCCTCGAAACATATTTTATGTGTTCCATGGGGGTCGGCAAAATCTCCTGCGGCAAATATTTGCTGTGGTTTTATGCTCTGCAAAAAGTCAATAGTTACTTTGACATCGTCCTCAGAAACTTCATTCTTTCTGCTCGATTTTCTTTTCTCATAAAAAGGCATATTCATAAAGTGTATATGATCATCATTTAAACCACAATACCTTGCACCTGCTGTTGCTTCGCCTTTTCTTATCAATCCTTTTATTTGTTTCAGTTCTTCTGGATCATTTTGATTAGGATTTTTCGATTGGGTAAATACTTTAAGTTTCTCATGAAGTTGTTCCATTTCAGCATCGGGTTTACCCAACGTTTTAGCCATATCTATATTAAACTCTAGATATCTTAAAGCATCGTCATCCCACACCGCATTATTTCCCGAAGTTTGATAAGCCACATGAACATCATGACCCTGATCTACCAAACGAATGAAAGTACCGCCCATAGAAATTACATCATCGTCTGGATGCGGAGAGAATACGATAGAACGCTTGATCGCTGGTTCGGCTCTTTCTGGCCGCTGACTATCATCAGCATTTGGTTTACCACCCGGCCACCCGGTGATGGTGTGTTGCAATAAATTAAAAATATGGATATTTATATTGTAAACGGGGCCCTTCTCTGTGGCCAGCTGAGCCATCCCATGGCTGTTGTAGTCTTCTTCAGTCAATTTTAATATAGGTTTCTGTACGGTATTGGCCAGCCAGATTACAGCTTTTTTAATTAATTTATCATCCCAAACACAATCCTTCACTAACCATGGAGTATCAAAACGAGTGAGTAGGGAAGCGGCATCACGATCAAGAACAAATTCAACATTATCCGAAAGTTGCAAATAGGTGGCTGGTACTTCGCCAGATAATTCCCCTTCAACTGCTTTTTTAATGATGGGTGCTTTTTTGCTTCCCCAAGCCATTAGAATTATTTCCTTTGCTTTAAAAATAGTTCCAACACCCATGGTGATTGCTTTTGTTGGAACATTAGCTTTTCCTCCAAAATCTTTTGCAGCATCTTTTCTGGTTAAATCATCCAAAGTAACCATTCTTGTTCCAGAATTTGGTGCCGAACCGGGTTCGTTAAAACCAATGTGACCAGTTCTTCCGATACCTAAAACCTGTAAATCTAGACCGCCATAAGCAGTAATTTTCTTTTCGTAATTAAGACAAAATTGAGGAACTTCTTCAGTTGTTAGGGTTCCATCCGGAATATTGATATTATTTGGAAGTATATCTATGTGGTTGAACAATTGCTCGTTCATGAAACGCACATAGCTTTGCTCAGCATTCGACTGCATTGGATAATATTCATCCAAATTAAATGTGACCACATTTTTGAAGCTTAATCCCTCCTGTTTGTGTAGTCTTATCAGCTCAGTATAGACCCCAATTGGGGTAGCGCCTGTTGCCAAACCCAAAAAGGTCTTTTCCATTTTTTCATTCTTAGAATGAATCAATGCTGCAATTTTTGCGGCTACTTTTTTGCAGGCATCCTGTTCGTTTTCATAAACAGTAACAGGTAATTTTTCAAAACGGGTTGATTCTAGAAGGTTTAAACGAGCCATAGATTAATAATTTAACCAAATATACAAAATATTTTATTCTGCGTTTTTTGATGAAAATAGTTTTTATTTGCGGTTTATTGCAATTTAAAAATATTTAACCCTTATTGTCTTATCTTGTGATCTATAAAGTTTAAAAATAATGAATAAACAAGTTAGCAAACTGTGTGAAATAGCTAAAAAAAAGGACCGATTAATAATTGGTTTAATGTCTGGTACATCATTAGACGGAGTTGATGTCGGTTTGTGTAAAATTAGCGGTAATGGATTAGCGGTAAAAGTTGACTTGTTAGCTTTTGAAAGCTTTCCTTATTCAGTAGCATTTAAGCATAAATTAAAAGAAATTTGTTTTTTAAAAGAAACAGATTTGGAATTGATTAGCCTACTTAATATTGAAATTGCTCAACATTTTTCTAACTCCGTAAATCAATTTTTAATCCAACAAAATTTGAAATCTGAGGCTATTGATTTAATAGCTAGTCATGGGCAAACCATCTATCATTCTCCGGCTCGACTTAGAAATGACGCCAACCCTCTAAACGCTACCTTACAAATAGGAGACGGCGATTATATTGCTGTGCAAACAGGAATTATTACCATAAGTGATTTTAGACAAAAAAACATAGCTGAAGGAAAGGAAGGAGCTCCCCTAGCCCTATATGGTGATTATCTTTTATTTAGAAATAACGCAGAAAACCGCATTTTATTAAATATTGGTGGAATCGCGAATTTTACCATTTTAAAAAAAGATGCTGTATTTGCAAATGCAATAAGCACAGATGTTGGACCTGGAAATACCTTAATGGATCAATTTATTCTAAAAGTAACGGGAAATAAATATTATGATTTGAATGCTTCAATGGCATTAGAAGGTGTAGTCGATACTGAATTACTGAATGAATTATTAAATCATCCGTTTTTCAATCAACAACTTCCAAAAACTACAGGACCAGAACTGTTTAATTTAAAGTATTTGGAAAATGCGATTGAAAAATCTAATAAAAACAACCTGAAAGCAGAAGATATAATGGCAACCCTTAATCGCTTTACAGCTGAAGGGATTTCCGTAGCTATCAATCAAATCTTTGATCACACTACTCATCCCGTGGTTTATACTAGTGGTGGTGGTTTTCAAAATCCATTGTTGATGAAAAATTTAGAAGGGTTAGTTCCATTTGCAATTTTTAAAAGTACGAGTGATTTAATGATTCATCCAGATGCCAAAGAAACAGTACTTTTCGCAATTTTGGCAAATGAAACGGTTGCTGGAGATTACGAAGCTTTTGGAGATCAAACTAAAAGTATGGGTAAGATTAGTTTCCCAAATTAAAAAATTTGAATGTTTCCATCTTTAAAAGGAGCTAAATCTTCGCTTCCAGGATCTAAATCAGTTATAAAATGAGTGACTTGATTTAATCCACAAACCCTCATTTTTTGAACAGAGTTTAACTTTTCAGCGATACTCAAAATCACCACTTTTGCTGTTGATTTAATCATTGCTTTTTTTACCTGTACTACCTCCCAGTCAGAATCAGTAATTCCCTCTTTAAAATCAATTCCATTAGCTCCTAAAAAACAGATATCAACTTTTATTTCAGATAAATCGTTGATAACCCTAGCGCCGATATTAATTTGAGCATTTTTGGATAATTGACCTCCTATTAGAATTACTGTTAGACGAGGATGTTCTGCCAATTCTAAAGCAACCAGCGGGCTAATTGTAAAGAAAGTTGCATCGAGTTCTTCAGGCATCAATTTTGCCATTTCAATCATGGTAGTTCCACCACCAGTTAAAACAACCATCCCCTCTTTAATTAAGTTAATGGCTTTTAAAGCCACTTGCCTTTTGGACTCTTGGGCATAAACTTCATTTTGATGAAAAGGGAAATGGAAAGATTTTGAGAGCGCTCCGCCATGCACTTTTAATAATTTACCAGCTTCGTCTAATTCATTTAAGTCTCTTCTTATTGTATCCTCAGATACATCTAATTGTTGACTCAAATCTGATGAAAGTACTTTATTGTGCAGATTTATCTGCTTCATGATGTAGGTTTGGCGCTCTTTTTTTAACATCTACTTTTTTTTCAAATATAATTTTTGATTCTAGAATAAAAAAACGCAATTACCAGTAAATAAAATTATGAGTCTGCATTAAATTAGATTTTTCTGCGAGTTTTTGCGGCTTATATAAAACATTTTGATATCTTTTTTTAGATAAAACAGATAAATAAAAAATAATATTAACAACTTAAAAATCTGTATTATAATAGGTTACAATATTTATTTGTGTAAATAATACACTAATATAGTAAAAAAAATTGTGATAATAATTTGCGTTATTATGCAAATTATCTAATCTTTATCCTATTATTGTCTTGAAAAACTGCACTTTCAAAGAAATAATACTTAACCTTAAAATTTTTAACATGAAAAAAAACTTACTTCTGTTACTTTTCGGAATGTTTTTTTTGATCGGGTTTGTTAACGCTCAGGAAAAAACGATTACTGGAACAGTAACTTCAATTGAAGACGGATTACCATTGCCTGGGGTTTCCGTAAAGATCAAGGGATCGTCTATAGGCACTCAAACGGATGTATCCGGAAAATATAGTATTCGAGCAAAAGCGGGAGACGTACTTGTTTTCTCCTTTTTAGGGACCTTAAATCAGGAAAAAACGGTTGGAGTCGCAAACCAAATTAATGTTGTGTTAAAACAAGATGCTAAAGCTTTAGGAGAAGTGGTTGTCTTAGGCTTTGGTCAAAGTGCACTGAAGAAAGATTTGGTAACAGCAACACAAACAGTTCAGGGTAAAGACATTGCAGATACTCAAAGAGAAAATTTTCTTAATGCCTTACAAGGTAGAGTAGCGGGTCTAACAGTAACAAGTACAAGCGGTAACCCTGGAGCAAGCTCATCTATTGTTCTTAGAGGTGTAAATTCTATAGGAGGCAATAATCAGCCATTATTTATCATTGATGGTATTAGAATTGACAATAGCACCTTTGGACAAGGAGCGCTTGCGTCCGATGGACCAAACAGAAATGCTGATTATTTAAATAGAGCGGGTGATATTAACCCGAATGACATTGCTAGTGTTACAGTTCTAAAAGGCCCTGAAGCAGCAGCACTCTATGGTTCTGATGCTGCTTCAGGTGCAATCATTATCACTACCAAAAAAGGTAAAGCAGGTGTAGGTTCAATTTCTTATGATAACAACTTTAGCTTCTCAAACGTATATCGCTTTCCAGAAATTCAAACCTCCTATGGAAGAGGTATAAACGGCGTTCAAGATATAAATGTTAGATCAGCATTTGGACCTCGTTTTACTACAGGCACTCAAATTTTTGACAATAACGGAAGTTTTTTTAGAACGGGTGCTAGTCAACAACATAATTTAAGTTTTGATGGTGGAAGTGAAACCACAACTTTCAGAGTTTCTACTCAATATAGGAAAGCTGACGGTGTTTTCCCAGGAACTTCTAATCAAAGAGTTTCAGTTAGATTATCTGGAGCAACCAAAGTTTCTGAAAAATTTAAGGCTTCCGGATCTTTTAACTATTTTAATAATCAAACAGAAAAAAACAATAAAGGAGCTACAGGAACTTTTTTAAATTTATTAACCTGGCCTGCTGATGATGATGTTAGGGTGTATCTAAATCCTGATGGAACTAGAAGAAGATTAAGAGCGTCAAATGATGGTTCTGATACTGATAATCCCTTCTTTGATATTAATAATAATGTAAATAAAGATAAGACCAACAGAATGGTTGGCAATTTAGACTTATCCTATGATGCATATAAGTGGTTAAATTTAAGGGGATTGGTTGGTGCCGATTTCTATAATACGTTAGGTAATTCGCTAATTAGTCCGTTTAGTACGGCTTCTCAAAACTCTCCTTTAAACGGTTTTAACTCCACTAGTGGAATTAGTGCTAGAGGGATTTTAGAAAATTATACTGATAATAATTTGCTCTTAAATGGTTCATTTTTTGCAACTGCTAAAAAAACCATTAGAGATTTTAGAGGAACATTGGCATTAGGAGGCGAGGCTTTTGACACCAAAGATGAAGTAAATACAATTTACGGCGAGAAATTTTTTGAATTAGCTTTTAATGGAATCAACAATACCGACCCAACAAGTCAAAGAGCCAAATCAACCATTACACAAAGAAGGAGGCTAGCTTTAATTGGTAGATTTAATTTAAATTGGAAAGATATGGTAAACCTTCAGGTGACCGGAAGAAACGATTATTCTTCAACCTTACCTAAAGAAAATCAATCCTTTTTTTACCCATCTGTAGGAGGTAGTTTTGAGTTCACTCAACTACCTGCACTAAAAGGCAGTAAAATTTTATCTTATGGTAAATTAAGGGCTTCTTATGCCGAGGTTGGAAAAGATGCGCCGCCATATAAGACAGGAACAAACTTAGATTCACAATCTACTACAGGTGGTGGTTTCCAGTACAGTGTTTTTGGGGGTAATCCTTTTTTAGTTCCTGAAAAAGTAAAATCTTTTGAGGTCGGTACAGAATTGCAATTCTTTAAAGGCAGGTTAGGATTAGACGTTGCTTACTATAATACCAAGCCAACCAATCAAATTATAGCCCCTAGAATTAGTTACGGTGGAGGATTTGTTCTTCAATACATTAATGGTGGTACTATTGAAAACTCAGGAGTTGAAATTCAATTAACTTCTACACCTGTAAAAACGGCTAATTTCACATGGAATTCTGATATTAATTTTACACGAGCTAGAGGGAAAGTCGTAAAACTTCCTGCCGATTTACCAGAATACTATAATTCAGACACTTGGTTATATGCTAATGCGAGAGCAAGCTTATTCCCTGGAGGCTCTACAACTTCAATTGGAAGCTATGACTACGCAAGAAACAATAATGGCCAAGTATTAATAAGCCCTACAACTGGTTTGCCAGTTTCTAATGGTGTTTTTAAAATTACAGGTGACCGTCAACCCGATTTCATAGTTGGTTTAATAAATAGATTTACTTATAAAAATGTGAGTTTATCTTTCTTGTTTGACATCAGAAAAGGAGGAGATGTATTTAACGGAAACGAACTGTTATTAACCCGATTAGGATTGAGTAAAAGAACTGAGAATAGAGAACAACCTATTATCGTACCTGGGGTGTTAAATGATGGTTTACAAAATTCCGCAACACCCACTATTAATACTATTCAAGTAACTCCATACTACAATCAAAACTTTTATACTTCCGCAAGTATAGAGTCGGATTTTATTGAAAAAAATGTTAATTGGGTTCGTTTGCAAGACTTTACATTAAGCTATGGATTTCCAACTAGTTTATTGCAAAAGCAAAAAGTATTTAAAACCGCTAGTGTTTTCTTTACAGGAACCGATGTTTTTATGATTACCAATTACTCCGGTGCTGATCCAAATGTAAACGGAACAAACTCTTCAACCTTAGGCTCAGGAGCTGCCGGGTTTGATTATGGTGCATTATCAACTCCAAGAACATTTTCATTTGGTTTAAGAGTTGGGCTTTAAAGAAAAATAATTATGAAAAAGATAAAATTCTCAATATTACTAGCAACCATAATTTTAGCAAGTGGTTGTAAAAATTATTTGGATGTCAATGTGAGTCCAAATAACCCTCAAAAAACTGATGCTGCAAACCTATTGGCTCCAATTTTGGCAAATATGGAAAGAGGAGAATGGTTTGATGCCCGAGCGGTAGGTCAATATGCTCAAATATGGGGTTCAGGTGCAGCAAATAATGTTTTCGAGTCACAGGGATACAATCCAGGTTCTGATACTCCTGGAGAAAAATGGCGCCAACATTACTTTGCTATTGGAACAAACATTGATTTGATGTTGGAAGATGCTTTGGCAGGTCAAAAATGGGATTATGCGGGAGTTGCTTATGCCATTCGGGCATGGAGCTGGCAAACCAGTACTGATATTTATGGCGAAATGATTCTCAAAGAAGCATGGGACGGAACGAGAGCGAAATTCGATTATGATAAACAAGAAGAAGTTTATGATGAGGTAGTTAGATTATGCAATCTAGCTTTGACAAACCTTAATCGTACCGACGGGGCAGTTTCTCAAGTAAATTTAGCAAGAGGGGATTATATGTACTACGGTGATCGAGCAAAATGGATAAAATTTGTTTATGGTGTTTTAGCTATTAATGCTGCTCACAGATCAAATACTACAACTTATAACGCCGATAAAGTAGTGGAATATGTTGATAAATCTTTTGCAAATAATGATGATAACGCAACTATCCAGTGTAATGGATCTTCATCAGGAGATTCTAACTTCTGGGGACCAGCAAGACAAAATTTAAACTCTTTCCGTCAATCAGATTACATGGTTAAACTATTGGATGGAAGAATTTTAACGGGTTCTACTAATCCTGATAATAAATTAGATCCTAGGCTAGCGCAATTATTAGCGCCCTCAAGTGATGGTGTATATAGAGGCGTTGAAGCAACTAAAGGAGATGTGAATTCGACAGCTTTAAAAATCCCATACTTATGGGGTACTCCAGTTTCTGCTCCGTTACCAGTTGCAGGTACAGCAACAAAATATATTTTTAGAGATAATTCTAGAGGTGTTATTCTTACCTATGCACAAACGCAATTTATGAAAGCCGAGGCGCTATTTAGGAAGAACAATAATTCAGGTAATGCAGCTGCTTTAGCCGCATACAAGCAAGGCATTACAGCAAGCTTAGATTTTGTAAGTAATCCACCTTTAGCAAATTCAAATGTATCATCTCTGAATTACATCACTCCAACCGCTAAAGCGGCATATTTATTGAGTCCAGCTGTGGCACAAACTCCTGCAACATTAAAAATGAGTGACATTATGCAACAGAAAATGATTGCTTCTTTTGTTTACGGAAATTTAGATGTTTGGGCTGATATGCGCAGGTTTAAATATGATACCAATGTTTATCAAGGCTTTGTTACTCCTCCTTTGTATCAAAATAACGGTGGTAAACTGGCCTATAGAATAAGACCCAGATATAATTCTGAATATGTTTGGAATGTAGATGCTTTAAACGTTATTGGCGCATTAGCATTAGATTATCATACCAAAGAACCTTGGTTTGTTACCCCTAAATAAATGTTAATCTTAAAGAAATAATCATGAAAATAACATATAAAATATGGTCCATCATCTTCTCGATAAGCATAATCATCAGTGCTTGTGATAAGAATGAGATTAAACCTACACAAGAAATTGTAACTAATAAAACCAGAATTACTGTTGTTAATGCATTACCTGGATCGCCAAATCTTGATGTATTGGTAAATGATGTAAAAATTAATGGGAGCACAATAGCTTTCATAAGCCGTTTTCCGCTTACTGAATATAGCTTATCATCACCTGGAAGCTTAACAGTAAAAGCCGTAGTTAATACACCAGCTACAATTCCAACTACTGCACCAAATATTGCATATGGAAATGTTTTATCAACAAATGCCTCAACATTTGAAGCTGATAAATATTACAGCATTTTTGTGGTAGGCTCTCCTGGGGCAACAATATCTGGATTATTAATAGAAGATAAAATACCAGTTCAAACAGCAGGAAAGGCGTTCATTAGATTTGTTAACGCAATGCCAGATGGAACAGCGATGGATTTCTATTCAGGTGTAATTCCTGATGGGGCAGTTAATCCTACATCATCAACTGCAATTTTTTCTAATGTTGCGAAAGGAACTTCTAAAGATTTTATCGCTATTGATGCAACTGCTGTAGGAACTCCTTATCAGTTTCAACTAAAATCTACTGGTACCAACACTAATGTAGGTTCATCTATAAATCTAACAGCTGTTGCAGGTAAGGCTTATACTTATTTTTCAAGAGGTTTTAATGCAACCTATACCATTCCTGGTTTTACTCCAGCAAGAACTGTTGCGGCTGCTCCCGGACTTACATTAATTGTAAATAGATAGCTTCTTACATAAAAGGTATTCAAATCTCCATCTTTCTAGGATGGAGATTTTTTTTATCCTAAAAATTCCTCCGTTCACCTTCTATTCTCCGCCGCTCGTCTAAAACACCTTTTTAAAGAACCACTAAAGCCACACTTTTATATCGTTAAACAATTACAACGATATGAAAAAGCTTATTTTATTCTTTACACTTTTTATTATCATCGGCGAAAGCCAAGCACAAACCATGATCAATGGAATTGTAAAGGATGCCAAATCCAATCCAATATCGGGAGTTAGCATTTCTATTAAGGATTCGTACGATGGCACAAGTTCTGATAGTACTGGAAAATTCACTTTTAAATCAAACGAAAGTGGAGAACAGTGGTTGGTTTTTTCGGCAATTGGATTTGGAACTGATAGTACTAAAATCATCCTAAAAGGAACAACTTTACAACTCAATTTAATATTAAAGGAAAAACTTAACGCTTTAAACGCAGTGACCATTACAGCTGGAACATTTGAAGCCAGTGATTCTAAAAAAGGAGTGGTTTTAAATTCTTTAGATGTAGCCACCACGGCAGGTGCACAGGCAGATGTTTATGCGGCATTGCAAACTTTACCTGGCACACAGCCAGCAGCAGGAGAAAGTGGTTTATTTGTAAGGGGAGGGTCAGCAGCAGAAACCAATACCTATTTCGATGGATTGTTAGTGAAAAACCCTTTCAATACACAATTACCAGATATCGCTTCAAGAGGAAGATTTAGCCCATTTTTATTTAAAGGAACAACTTTCTCAGCGGGTGGATATTCGGCTGTTTATGGCCAGGCTTTATCATCAGCATTGATATTAGAAAGCAAAGATTTACCCGAAAAAACAACTACAGATGTTTCGGTAATGACGGTAGGCTTGGGAATAGATCAAACCATCAGATTTAAAAATTCAGCCTTAAGCATCGGCGGAAGTTATATCAATTTAAAACCAGCATTCTCTATTTTCAAACAAGAAACAGATTGGAATACAGAACCTGCATCTGCAGGTGGAACTGTTATTTATAAATGGAAAACATCTAAAACCGGAATGTTAAAGTCTTACTCAGAATATTCAAAATCAGAGGTAAGCTTAAACACAGCTGATTTAAATTCACAACAAAAAAGCTTGTTTAGCAATACAAACAATAATTTTTATACCAATTTAACTTATCAGGATTATATCGGGAACGATTGGAAAATTATCTCAGGATTTTCTGCAAGCAACAATAAGGATATTGGTTTACAAGCTATCAATAGTTATGGTCGCCAAGACAGACTGTTACAAGGCAAAACTACTTTTACTAGATACATTGGACAATTATCAACCCTCAAATTTGGCGGCGACTGGCTAAATAGTCACCGCGATGAATCTTGGAATGGATTATCAAGAGCGTACAACGACCAATTATTCTCTGCCTACGCAGAAAGCGATATTTTTCTTTCCAACGCATTGGTCGCCAGGGTTGGCTTAAGGGCGGAGCATTCATCTTATTTAAATCTAAATAATTTGGCACCACGTTTATCACTGGCTTATAAAACAGGAAAATCCAGTCAGGTTTCATTGGCTTATGGTGAGTTTTTTCAAAATCCAGAAGATCAATATTTGGTTCAAACCAATCAGTTAGGTTTCCAAAAAGCAACACATTACCTAGCTAATTTTCAGAAAATGGCAAATGGACAAACCTTTAGAATTGAAGCTTATTATAAAAAATATGCTGATTTAGTTAAATCAACACCCAATTTAAACAACAATGGATTTGGATATGCTAGAGGGATTGATTTATTCTGGAGGGATAAAAAAACTTTTAAAGGGGTAGACTATTGGATATCTTATTCCTACTTAGATACCAAAAGAGATTTTAGAAATTATCCAACAGAAGTAACACCAGATTTCGGTGCAAAACACAGTTTAAACATTGTTTACAAGCAATTCTTTTCTAAACTGAAATCTTATGTTGGTGCAACTTATAGTGTTGCTTCTGGTCGCCCATTTTACAATCCAAATGCTATTGAATTTATGAGCGATAAAACCAAAACGTATCAGAATTTAAGTGTAAATGTAAGTTACCTCACTAGGGTTTTCAATAAATATACTGTTATCTATGCTTCAGTTAGCAACTTACCGGGATTTAAAAATGTTTATGGTTATCATTATTCAACTGACGGGCAATACCGAGAAGCTATTCAACCACCAGCACTCAGAAGTATCTTTTTAGGGATGTTCATCACCATTGGAGACAATACATATAAAAACTAAAATATCATTTTTTACCAATAAACTATTCAACTCATCACAAATTAACCAAATAAAAAATCATGAAAAAGGACTTAAAAACCACCATTATTACATTAATCGTAATATTATTTGCATCAGTAACAAACGCACAAGATGCAAAGTATGTGGCAGCCATGAAAAATGCTTTACAATCGTTTAACGATGCCAAAACAGGAGCAGATTATGTTGCAGCTTCTAACCAATTCGAGCGAATCGGAGGAATAGCAAAAACGGAATGGTTACCTTATTACTACGCTGCTTATAGTCAGTTAATTAACAATACAACCTTACAAGACCCAAACGAGAAAGATGCCGTTTTAGATAAAGCATTAGAATTAGTTGGAAAAGCTGAAATCTTAAAACCAGCTGAAGGCGAAATATGGGCACTTAAAGGGTATATCAGTTTCATGAAAATATATGTAAACCCAATGGCTCGTATGCAAAATGGAATGGGCGAGGCAATGGGCTATTTAGAAAAAGCAAAAGCATTAAACCCAGAAAATCCACGTCCTTATTTTGTTATTGCACAAAACACATTCTATACTCCAGAAGCTTTTGGTGGAGGTAAAGATGCCGCAAAACCATTATTAACAGAAGCAGCTAAAAAGTTTGAAGCTTTTAAACCAACAAACGAAATGATGCCAGATTGGGGGAAAGAAAGAAATGCTATGCTATTGGCAGACTGTAAATAAATTCATTAAAAAGCCATCCACGAAATTTCGTGGATGGCTTTTTAATGCTCTTAAAATTCTTAAAAGAATTTAAAACCTAAACTTAAGTGTAGTAAACTTTGCTTTTGTCCGTTATTTTTATTGATATCTTGTAAGCTAGCTTCATATCTTAAGTCAACAGAAATATTGCCTAAATCAACTCCTGCGCCAACCTGTCCATTGGTTACAAAAGTTTTGTATTTATAAAAGTCAGGATTGGTGGCTTGTGAAAAAGCGCTACTATTATCATCCAATAAAAACTGAAAGGATGGACCAGCCATTAACCTTAAATTCAATTTGTCAGAGCCAATTCTGGTTCCTAGCAATAGAGGGACATCTAGGGTGGTGAATTTTTGCTTTTCTTGTGTAGTAGTAGAACCTGTAGAAAAGGTGATATTAGAGCCTTTAGACCCAACATAGATTTCTGGTTGTAAATAAAAACTCTTTCCAACTCTGGCCCAAACACCAATTTGATAACCTAAAACACCAGACTCATTAAACTGGTTGTCTTGTGCTTTAATGGTATTATAATTTAATCCTGCTTTAGCTCCTAAATGAAACTGTGCAAACGCCCCAGCCGAGGTCATCAATACTGCAAACGCAACTAATAATAACTTTTTCATTCTTTTAATTTTTAGATTTTCTTAATAAAACAGAGTAATGTTAAAAATATTGCCATTTATTTATTTTAAAAAGCAGCAGAATTATTTTGGCTATTGAAAAATCTTGAGAATTATTACTCAGCAGGTAAGAATGTCAAATGAGTAAAATGCGCTAGAATACCTCGATTTTGGACCAATCTATTGATTTTTAAGTACAGAACAGCAGTGTTTTATCATTTTAATCGAAAGACATGAATAAGTTATTGAGCGATTCGGCATATAGCGGATGGGCAAAAATATTATAGCGAATTTGTTCATAAGTGATGTTCCCCAACATGGCAATTTGTAAAATAGACATGATTTCTCCACCCTCCGTTCCAACTACTGCGGCGCCTAAAATTTGTTTACTATCTGCATCAACAATTGCCTTTATATATCCTGCAGTTTCGCCAGTTTCTAAAGCTCGGGCAACATGAATCATTGGTATTTTTGCTACTTTATAATTAAGCCCCTTTTCTTTGGCTTGTGTTTCTGAAAGACCAACACGGCCCAATTGAGGATCAGTAAACATACAATAGGGAATAGGTCTACCCTTAGTTGTCATGTCTCCTTTTTCTAAAAGGTTTTTACTAACTATTACGAAATCATTGTAAGCAATTTGTGTAAAAGCAGGTCCACCTTTAACATCTCCCAAAGCATAAATATTTGGAGCGGTCGTTTTTAGTTTTTCATCAACTTTAATATAACCTCTTTCATCGGTCTCCACGCCAGCAAATGTCAATCTCAAGGTTTTAGTTTGTGGCGCTCTGCCGGATGCCAAGAGAATATGACTGCCCGTAAAAGTTTGCTCCTTGCCTTTAATATTGGCAGTCACTTTTTTCTGTTGCTTCCCACTGATGGCAGTTACTTCAGCATGTGTATGAACCGCTATGCCTTCTTTTTTGAAAACTTCTGTAATCACTTCGCAAACGTCATCATCTTCTTTAGGTAATAGCGTTTTTCCTCTTTCGAGGATGGTGACTTTTGCACCAAAACGACTCATCATTTGTCCCATTTCTAGTGAGATATAACCACCACCAACAATAATTAGATGCTTTGGAATTTCTTCTAATTCGAGTAAAGAGGTAGAAGTAAGATATTCCGTTTCTTTTACTCCTTCAATTTCGGGAATATGAGGTGAACAACCCGTATTAATAAAAATCAATTCTCCTTCTATTTCAATTTCTCCTTCATCAGATTTAATCAGTATTTGATGATGATCGATAAAAGAAGCGTTACCAAAAATAATTTCCAAATTAGGAGCATTCTCCAATCCTTTCGTTGCACCGCCTCTAAAAGATTCCACAATCTCATTTTTTCTGGCCAATATGGTTTTATAATTGATGTTAACACAGTCAGTTTCAACACCCCATCTTTTTCCATTTCTAGTTAAATGAGCCACACGAGCAGATGCAATCATAGTTTTTGTTGAAGAGCAACCATCGTTAATACAAGTTCCACCAATCCACCTTTTCTCTATAACGGCTACTTTTTTTCCAGCCTGAGCTAGCTTTTTAGCTAAAGGCACCCCAGCTTGCCCAGCCCCAATCACTATGGCATCAAAATTTTTCATGATTGTTCTACTTTTACGCCCTTCCAAAAAGCCACATAATTTTTAATCTCTTTGGCTGCGTCTTTAGGTTCGGGATAATACCATGCGGCATCCTTATTTTCTTGTCCGTTAACAGCTATACTATAATAAGAGGCGACACCTTTCCAAGGGCAGGTGCTATGCGTTTCAGAAGATTTAAAGAATTCCTTTTTAATGTCTGATTCGGGAAAGTAATGGTTGTTCTCAATAACAATAGTGTGTTTACTTTCGGCAATTGTTTGTCCGTTCCAAGTGGCTTTCATAATTTTTTGATTTTAGTCTTTGTAAATTGCAACAGCTTACAGCTTAAATTGATTTAAAAAGGAGTGCAAAAATGAAGCCTAATGAAAAATTACCGCTTAACTTTTTACCTTTTGATGGGGTGGTTTATTATCATCCACGAGTTTTTGATGAAAATGAAATCAGCAAGTTTCATAATTATTTATTAACTGAAATTCCATGGGAAAGTGACGAGGTTTTTATTTTTGGAAAACGAATAATCACTAAACGAAAGGTGGCTTGGTTTGCTGAAGACGGAATTTCTTATACCTATTCAAAAAGCACAAAAGTGGGTTTAGCTTTTACCAACGAATTGTTGAACTTGAAAACCAAGGTCGAAGAAATTACCAATGAAAACTATAATGCTTGTTTATTAAACTTATATCACAACGGAGAAGAAGGAATGGGTTGGCATAGTGATGATGAGAAATCTATTGTTCCCAATAGTAGTATTGCCTCTTTAAGTTTTGGAGCCGGAAGAAAATTTAGTTTAAAGCACAAAGAAAACAAACAAAATATTGCTTTGATTTTAGAAGGTGGAAGTTTACTAGAAATGAAAGGCGAAACACAAAAGTATTGGCAGCATTATTTACCCAAAAGTAAAAAAATATTGAAACCAAGAATTAACCTCACTTTTAGGAAAATGATGGCATAAACATTACTAATCTACCAATTGCAAATTTGTAATTTTGCAAAATGCTGCAGTCGCTCTATCACCCGTTTCAGAAAATGCGTTTTGATGATAACCATTGTTTTTTGAGTGGTGAAAAAATAAATTCAGGGGAAACGCTTTCCATTTTCGCAGATTGGCTATCTGATTCTTACCAGCTAGATGAGAAGCCTTTTAAGATGTTGGATGAAAGTTTTTTGACTTACGCCGATATCAAAATACCTTGTTCCTCTCATGTTAAAAACAATTTTGAAGTTTTAGAAAGGCAAATTCAGCAAGCTTTTGAAAAAGGATTTGATGGAGTGAAAAGTTTAGACGAAACCCTAATTTTCAAATGGGTAGCGAAAATGGTTTATGGTCTTATTTTCAAAGAAATTCAAGCCGCAATTAAACAACAAAATGCTTTTGCTGAAGGATTTAATATTTCCCAAAGTCTGATTCATAAATTTGGCGCTGTACATACCATGCTACAATCGGTAAATCAAAATGTGGTTTTTGAAGATTTTAAGCCCTACAGTATTTTCATCTGTAAAGTGAATAATGACGAAGATGAATTTGCTTACCGCGATGAAATCAATACCCTTACATTCTCTTTGCGGATGAAAGATTTTGGTCTGCTGGTTAACCTGCAGGATAACGGAGCAAATAAAAAATACCACGAAGAAATCTGGAATAAAATCGAAGGAAAAACCTTACATCCTATCCAGTTTGAAGAGCTTTGTGCCCGAGTTTTTTACTCGGCGTATCTATTTAATCGTTTACCCGAATATCACATTATTCCAACGGATGAAGCCATTTTTATAGAAGCAATGCCTTTAAGAGGAATGGATGCCAAACCAATTTTCGATAATTGGAATTTTAAAATTTATGGGCAAGTGGTAGAAAATTTCTGGAAAAGATGGAATTTCCTGCTTTTAGAAATCATTAAAAACCCTGAAAAACCAAAGACTTATTTATTGGATGACAATGGAGCTTTTTTACCAGCAGAGGAAATCGAACTTCCTTTGGTTTAACGATTTTTCTTGACTTCTATTTTTTTTATTTCTCGATGATGCGTTTTTGTAGAGCTTAAAGAACAGGCAATCACCAATGATAAAACGGAGATTCCTATAAACTGAATAACAAATCTAATTTCTTTTTTCATTAGTGATATTTGATTTTATAGGCTATAAAGCATATATGGGCTTATTTCATAGCATTTTATATGCCGCAAGCCCATATAGGTTTCATGGCACTTAATTTCGCCGCAAATGTAGAATTTAGAACTTTAAGAATTTGTTAAAGTTTCGTCAACAAATAGGACATAAAAATCTTTGCCTTTCATTCTTTTTGCTAGAATTAACTATTCATCACAGACCCTGCATTAATATCAATAGTTTGGCCGGTGATGGACTTTTGCTTTAATAAATAAGAAACCAAATCGGCAATTTCTTGTGGCTGGCTCATCTTTTTCAACGGAACGCTTTGCATCGCCATATCAAAAAACTCAGCTTTGCTAATTCCAATTCCATCGGCTATGCCTTGCAAACCTTGTTGCGCCATATCGGTGTCTACCCAACCTGGCGCAATCGCATTTACCAAAATATTTTTAGGCGCAAACTCCATCGCCCAAGACCGCATTAAGCCCAATAAACCTGCTTTAGATGCGCAGTAAGCCGTGTAATTTACAACCCCCAACCTTGCCAAAACAGATGAAGTAATTAAAATATGTTTGACTTTATTTTTTGATAAAGTTAGATTTGGTAAAAAGGCATTTACAAAATTGTAGGTACCCGTTAAGTTG
>JAHJVW010000127.1 GCA_018828585.1 Bacteroidota bacterium | reverse complement strand
GTTACCTGCAAGGCTATGACGACACAACCAAAAAAATAAGCAGACGAAAATGGACGAAATTTTAAGACTGACATTACCAATTTATTTTATAATCTACTTCGGACTTGCTTTCGTTTTGAAAAGCGTAATTGTTGCAAGACGAATAGGAAAAAATCCACTTGTTTTACCAAAAGACGACAGTGCATTTGGACTAATTGGACTTTATTTCAAACTGACACTTATTGCAATGTTTCTTTACGTTCTAGCTTTCGCTTTTTTCCCAACTTGGCACGACAATTTTTTGCCAATAATTTCAATAGATAACTTGACCATAAAATATATCGGACTTGGACTTTTGGCGATTGCGCTTATTTGGACAATTATTGCACAAGCACATATGAAAAATTCTTGGAGAATTGGTATTGACACAGAAACAAAAACCGAACTTGTAACGGCAGGTCTTTTTAGATTATCACGAAACCCTATATTCTTTGGAATGATTTTAAGTTTGGTTGGACTTTTTCTAACAACACCAAATGCCTTGACAGGACTATTTTTGATTTTAGGCTATATTTTAATCCAAATTCAAATCCGACTGGAAGAAGAGTTTTTAACAAAGGAACACGGACAAAATTATTTGTCATACAGACAAAAAGTAAGACGACTAATATGACGATGAAAAAAAGCCCAGCAGGTAACATGAACTGTGCATAAAAACAAATAAAAAACTACCTTTTTAATGTAAAGTTGAACAGTAATTAGGTTGGTAAAGTGAATTGTTTTTTACTACAGCAAATACTTGTTTTAATAGCTTGTTCATAACGGCGATTAGTGCTTGTTTCCCAGTTTTGCCATTGGCTTTCAGTCTGTCAAAAAGTAGTTTACAAGCCTCATTAGTTTGTTTAGCATTCATGGCACACATGTATAAAACATCACGAATTGGTTTGCCGCCTTTTTTGTAGATGCGGTTGCTTCCTTTTATACTAGTCCCACTGGAATATTCAGTTGGACTTAACCCAGCAAAGCTGATTAATTGACGGTGATTGGTAGTATGTTTAAATCCTTGAGTGAAGATGATTAGTAAAGCAGTAGCTCGTTTTCCAAGGCCTTTAATACTATGGATACTTTTATATTGCTCAGGCTGCCATTTCTTAAGTAGTACTTGAAGCTTTACTTCTAAATGATCCATCTCTTTTTCTAAGTAAGACTTCATTTTCTCAATTGATTTTATGGTTTCTTTACTTGGGAATGGAAGTAGTTTTAAGCTGTGTAACTGGTTGTTAAATCGCTTTATTTGTTCAGCATATTCTCTGATAGTATTATAAATCTGTTTGCACTCAAAGTATTCACTATCAGGCTTTTCCCAGAACGGGGGACGTTGTTCAATAGCATATTGACAGATCCATCGGCTATCTTTTTTATCAGTTTTATTTCGTTCTAAATGCATTTGAATATAACGTTTAATACTCATGGCATTTACAACACTCAACTTACAACCCAAACTGTCCAAGAAAAAGGCAAGCCTGATATAATAAACACCAGTGGCTTCCATAACGAAATGACAATTTTGACCAGTATGTTCAAGTAGTTTTTTAAAACCTGCATTGTTATTTCCAACCTGGAGATAAAAAAGCTCACCGAGGTTATTTTGGTAGGTAACATCTAATGTTAAGTGAGATACATCAATGCCACAACAAGATAATTTGTCTGTCATAATTTGTTTTTTAACCATTTAAAAATTAGATTAGTATTAAGAAAAAAACAAAGGGAAGAACAATCTTACACTGTGCTATCTATCCTAATTCAAGCATTTTAAATTGCTTAATGAACTGTTCAGCATCTGGTAAGAGAAAGGGCGGTGACTGTCATGTTAGAATGGCTCTAGGCCAACGCGGTTTTACGGTCTTACTCCGCCCCTTGTTCTTTCTGAATTTGTTTGAATCCTTTAGTATAAATTTATTGAATTGTAAACATAGGATCGGTTTGGCAATATGGCGGCTTGAGTGGAAATACCGGTGAAACTGACCACCCTAAACCGGAGCAAACTGACCACCTAAAAGGCTGGCGTAGACTTCCCAATTTTGCTGGCGAAGATTTTCAGTTCAGTGCTGATCTTGTGTGATAAAAATAGATTTATTTGTTCAGTTCAGCAACGACTTTCTTTTCCTCATGGATTCTCCGATTAGATCCACCCGGTGAGATCCGTGTACAATGCGATCAAGGATCGCATCAGCGATAGTCCGTTCCCCAATTATCTCGTGCCACATCGTTACAGGTACCTGTGCAGTGATGATCAAAGAGGCTTTAGCATGCCTATCCTCAATGATTTCCATCAGCGCTGACCGGTTATGTCCATCCAGCGGTTGTATTCCAAAGTCATCAATGATGAGCAGGTGCTGCCTTTCAATCTTAGCAATCTCTTTGTTATAGGAGCCATCACCTTTAGCCATCTTTAAGTGAGAAAAGAGTTTAGTGGCATTGCAGTACATCGTGCGAAAGCCCATCAGACATGCCTGATGCCCCAGTGCTGAGGCAAGGAAGGACTTTCCGATACCGGTACTTCCGGTAATCAGAACATTCTCCTTTCGAGTGATGAAATCGCATTCAGCCAGCCTCATCACCTGATTCCGATCAAGAGTTCGTTCCCCGTCATAGACGATTTGCTCCACAGCAGCCTTATACCTGAAGCGGGCATTGCTGATGTGCCGGTCAATACTCCGGTTATGCCGATCGTCCCATTCTGCATCAATCAGATGAGATACGAGTTCATCGGCAGTGAAGGGTTCATCTTTGCCTGCTTCCAGGCTCATCTTCATGGCTCTTGCCATTCCATAAAACTTCATTTTACGCATTTTTTCTAACGTTTCTGTATTCATTTGTTTTAGTGTTAAGGTTTAGTTGTAATAATGTTCTCCGCGAATATTTTTATGCAGGGGCATCAGAGGAAGAGTTTCTTGTTCTTCGGGGTGATCCAGTCCGCGTTTAAGGATCATCTCGATACTTTTGTAGTTGTACATGTCGTACTCTATTCCGCGTTTACAGGCATTGATTAGCCGCTGGTTCCCGTATTTCTTGTTCAGGGCTAGTATGCCTACACATGATTTATAAGCCTGCTCTACGTGCTGTTTCTTATTAAGAATGATGTAGATGTACTGCCTGACCACCGTATCAATAGATTCAGCCCAGGAGAGGAACTTTTCCGGAGTCCAGCCACCAACGAACTGATGGGTAGAGGCAAGGTGCTCGGTCAGGGTGGTATATCCGTAAGGACTGCGCATACGGTCGTGAGATGCAATACGCTCATAGTTGTAGTACACTTCCACCCGATGATTGGTATAGAGTAGCTTTACCTTCTTACCGATATTCTGGTAAGGCACGCTGTAATAATGCTTATCCGGGCCAAGGCAGACATGCCCATTCTTCATAACGGTTGCAAATACCTGCTTCTTATGCTCGTATTTAAGCGGAGGCAGCGCGTTGAGCACTGGCATTTCAACTTCGGTAAACTGCATTCTCCAGCTATAATGCCTTCCGCGCAGCAAGGTATTGTTATGCTCCTCCAGAGCAGCCCAGATGGCCTGATTGAGATCATTTAATGTATGAAAGGTTTTACCTCGAAGCTTAGCGTATATGCGGGTGTAGATAATCTTCACAGCGCCTTCAACTAATGACTTATCCCTGGGTTTATAGGCTCGGGTGGGTAGTACGCTGATACTGTAATGGTCAGCAAAATCAGCGAAGTACTCATTAATAACTGGTTCGTATTTACTGGACTTGGTTACCGCTGACTTCAGATTATCCGTCACCAAGGCATTGGGAACCCCGCCAATGTAATGCAGGGTGCGTTCACAGCTATCGATCAGATCTTCTTTCTGCTGGCTATAACTCGCCTCTACATACGTGAGTTGGCTACATCCAAGAATGGCTACAAAAACCTCCACCGGCTGCAGTTCTCCGGTATCAGGATCGACAAGGTGAAGCTTCTCCCCGGCATAATCTACATAGAGCTTGTCACCTGCTTTATGATCCATATGCATCGTAGGACTAACTTGCTGCTTCCACAGCGCATAATGATAACCGAACTGACTAAGCTTAAGCCCGTCAGGATGACGGGCATAATACTCTTCCCACATCAGCTGTTGGGTAATCCCCTTACGCTTTAACTGCTTATCAATCTCAGGAAACAAAGCATACAGCTCCTGAGCCTTATCGCTTCGTCTCTGTTTATGAGGTTTGAACTGAGTGAAGAGTTCATCCAGATCGTGTTCTGAGAGGTCCTCTATCTCAATCATATTTAGATTGAGGGTATTGTAATCTTTAATATACTTTTTAAGCGTATTACGGGAAACACCCGTTAACCGGTAAATGGCCAGGTTGCTCTCGCCCTGACTGTGTAACCGTAGAATCTGTCTGATCTTACTCATGCTTATTGATTTATTGGCCATCGGGAGTAGTGGATTTAATCCGCAAAACTCCTTTTTGAAACCTTTAAATCAGCACGAACTTTCTATCTTCTGGGGTGGTCAATTTGCTCCGGTTTACCCTGGTCAATTTGCTCCGGGATTGGGTGGTCAGTTTCAACCGGGGAAGGTGGTCAGTTTACTCCGGAATAGGTGGTCAGTTTACTCCGTTTTTTCCAATTATATGATGATTTAAAAGAAAAACAAGAATTATTATTAAATGAATACAGGGTTGTTCCTTTATTTGAAGATATAAATGCGTATCTAGTTGCTACTTTTGAGCAACAGCAGAAACACACCTTTTTTTATACAGATACTGTAGAGGTTTTACGAGCTTATCCTGAAATACAATTAAAACACCAGAAATATATTGAATGGCAGTTATATCAAATAAATTTAATGTTAGCATTTAATAGCTCAAGGGGAGCATTGATTCCGCTAAATTCAAAAATACAAAATCATCTAGCTTGGCAAATTAGATCAATTACTGAAATGTGGCTTAATATCAAAAAAGTTGAATTTAATTCAGATGTTAATATTCATCATTTTTTATACGATATTTGGGGAATAATATGTCCATTTTTTACAGACATGGGTTTAAGAGAATATCAACAAATTAATATACATTGTACTAATTAATTTTTTATGAGTTTAAATCATTTTGAATTACAGGAAGAGGTATATAATAAAATGCTATTATATTTAGATGAATTATTAAATTTAGAAACAATTGGTAGTCAAAAAGATGTACAATTTATACATCAAGATTTTTGGTTACAGAATACTGCAGTTATTGAAAACATTGAAATTATAAATGGTGAATGGAATATTTTTTTGTTATTTGCCGATCATTTAGCTCCTTTGAAATTTTTAAAACGAAAAATTATACAATACTCGAGTTTTAAAAAGGCAGTTTTTAATGCTCAATATATGAGAAGGCAAGCTGCTAAAGATCAAAGAGGAACAATTATAATTGATATTAAATATTTTAAACTAAATTTTAGTTAAAATGTCCTTCACAAAACATAAAATTTTAATTGAAAGTAAAAAGTTGTTTTTTGAAGTTGGAATTGCAAATACCAGACTACAACAAATTGCAGATGCATGTAACATAAGCATTGGAAATTTAGCCTATCACTTTAAAAATAAAGAAACAATTGTAGAATCAGCCTACGAAAACCTTTTCGATGAATTATCAACTATTTTATCTAAATATATTTGTAATTCTCCATTAGAGGCTATTGATGAGTTAATCACGGGCCTCTATCATTTTTATGATCAAAACCGATTTACATTTAACAATATTTGGGAGATAGAAAGAAATTACCCTCAAATTCAAGATAAATGGTTGAAAATCAATCGAAAAATATTGCAACAAATATTTATAAACTAACTTCTTCCCAAAAATTTGACCTAGTGAGAAAAGAGCAATTTGAAGGTCAGATTAACATGATTTCTAGTAATTTACATATAATAATTACATTTTGGTTACCACAACGTCTTACCCAAAATCAATTAATTAGTTTAAGGTTATATAAAAAAAATATCTGGAGTGTCATTTATCCATTTTTAACACCGAAAGGCCTGGATATTTTTCATAAAAACATAAATTCAAAATATTTTTTGGAATATTAGAAAATACTTTCTAGATTTAGTAAATAATTTCTAATTTAAAAAACTAAAACGATTGTTTATGGCTAATGTACTTTGGTTGCAAGGTGGTGCATGTAGTGGAAACACCATGTCTTTTTTAAATGCCCAAGAACCTACTGTAGTAGAATTGGTTGTTGATTTTGGTGTAAATATTTTATGGCATCCTTCCATAGGAATGGAAATTGGACATCAAGTCACACATTTAATGCAAGATATAATTGCCGGGAAAGTACAAATGGATATTCTAGTCTTTGAAGGATCTATAATTGAAGGTCCAAATGGAACAGGGACAATGAACTATTTTTGTGAGAGACCAATGAAAGATTGGGTTAAAGAACTTTCTGCGGTTGCTGGCTTTGTTGTCGCAATTGGTGATTGCGCTACATATGGTGGTATTCCTGCTGTAGCTCCAAATCCGAGTGAAAGTACTGGTATGCAATTCTTAAAAAAGCAAAAAGGAGGGTTTTTAGGTGCAGATTTTGTATCTAAAGGTGGACTTCCTGTTATAAATATCCCCGGATGTCCAGCACATCCAGATTGGATTTCACAAATATTAGTTGCAATTGCAACTGGTAGAATAGGCGATGTAAAAATTGATGATTTTCATCGTCCACAAACATTTTTCACTGACTTTGTACAAACTGGATGTCCTAATGTGTCGAATTTTGCTCAAAAAATAGATGGTGGATTTGGCAAAAGAGGTAATGGATGTTTATTTTATGAGGTTGGTTGTCGAGGACCAATGACAAGAGCAAGTTGTAATCGAATTTTATGGAATAGAACTAGTAGTAAGACAAGAGCCAATCATCCATGTTTAGGCTGTACAGAACCTGGTTTCCCTCACAATGATCTTGTAAAAGGATCTGTATTTAAAACGATGAAGTATCTAGGATTTATTCCTAAAGAGGTGCCTCATGGAGAAAGTAAAATTGGTTATATGATGAAAGCGGGAGTTGCTAAGATACTTCCTACAAATCATGCAGTAATGGAAGGAAATAAATAAATAATCAAATCATTAAAATAAATTGATATGTCAACTATAAAAGAATTAAATATTTCACCTGTTGGAAGAGTAGAAGGTGATTTAGATGTTAAAGTTTATATGGAAAATGGGGTTGTAACCCGTGCCCATACTCAAGCCGCAATGTTTCGTGGTTTTGAGAAAATAATGGAAGGTAAAGATCCGCAAAGTGGCTTAATTGTAACACCAAGAATTTGTGGAATCTGCGGCGGTTCACATTTGTATTGTGCATCTTCTGCTTTAGATACAGTTTGGAAAACAACCTTACCTCCTAATGCTTTATTATTAAGAGCTTTGGGACAAGCAACTGAAACTATACAGAGTATTCCACGTTGGTTCTATGCTATATTTGCAACAGATTTAGCAAATAAAAAATTTGCCAACAAGCCATTATATAGTGAAGTAGTTAAGAGATTTGCAGCTTATGTTGGTACATCTTTTCAAAGTGGAGTTACTGCAAGTGGAAGACCTGTCGAGGTTTATGCTTTATTTGGTGGACAATGGCCTCATAGTAGTTATATGGTACCAGGGGGAGTAATGTGTGCTCCAACATTGAAAGATATTACTCGAGCCCATTCAATTATGAATCAATTCAGAAATGATTGGTTGGAAACCACATGGTTAGGTTGTTCAATCGAACGATATCGAAAAGTACAAAGTTGGGATGATTTATTAGCTTGGGTTGATGAAAATGAAAGTCAGAGAAATAGTGATTTAGGCTTATTTATAAGAGCATCACTTGAATTCGGTTTAGATAAATTTGGACAAGGATGCGGAAATTTTGTTTCATATGGCACTTATTTACATAAAGATCTTTATAATCATCCAACTGTTGAAGGAAGAAATGACGCACTTATTAGTCCAGCTGGTTATTATGATAGTCATAAAAAAGAATATCACGATTTCAATCATTTAGACATTAAAGAACATGTTACTCATAGCTGGTATCAGGATCATAAAGCTGCACATCCTTGGGATGAACCTATCCCAACTCCTGTTCAATCAGAAAATTTAGATAATACTGATTTTAATGGGAAATATAGTTGGGCAAAGGCGCCAAGATATATGGATGCACCCGCAGAAGCTGGTCCACTTTCACGCTGTATAATGTATGCGAAGCCAAATAATCTAGATCATCAAATCAAAGATTACTTGATAAAAGACGTGATGGATAAAATGGGTCCGAGTGTATTTGTTAGAACATTAGCAAGAGTTCACGAAGCGCCAATGTTGTATGAAAAAATTGACCAATGGTTAAGAGAAATAGATTTAGATGGCGAGTTTTATATTAAACCTGAGGAGAGAGATGGCAAAGGTTTTGGTGCAACAGAAGCTGCTCGAGGCGCATTAGCGCATTGGATAGAAATTGAAAATGGCGTGATTAAAAACTACCAAGTAATGGCTCCTACAACCTGGAATGTGGGTCCTAATGATGGAGCAGGTATTTCAGGTCCAATTGAAGCGGCATTAGAAGGAATAGAAATTGAAGATTCAAGTGATCCAGTAGAAGTTGGATTAGTTGCTCGTTCTTTTGATAGTTGTTTAGTATGTACAGTTCACGCACATGATGCAAAAACAGGTGAGCAGTTGGCAAAGTTCAAGTTATAAATACAATCTTTTAAAATTGACTTTGTTTGATTTTTTAGATAAAAAAGGTTAGAAATAATTTTCTAACCTTTTTTTAGTTTGTGATGATCATATAAATTAATATTGAGATAATAAGTAAATATTTATGAAAACTGCAATAATGGGTTTTGGTAACCCCTGTCGAAGTGATGATGCAATTGGGATTTATGTTATTGAAGAATTATCAAATCTTTTAAAAAATAATGAAAATATTTCCATTTTTGATATGGGTACGGGGGCTTTTGAAGTGTTATTTAAACTAAAAGGGCATCAAAAAATTATTCTAATAGATGGAGTTTTAAATACTGGAGAAAAGGCAGGTACTTTATATAAAGTACCTGCTAGTGAAGTAATGTCTGCTCCTCAAGATGATCCAATGGTTTTTTTACACAGTATAAAGTGGGATCAAGCGTTAAGTTATGCCAAGAAAATACTGCAAGATCAGTATCCAGAAGATATTACTGTTTATTTAATTGCCATAGACAATATTAAATTAGAAATGGACTTGAGTCAACCAGTAAAAAATGCTGGAGATAAGGTTGTTCAATTAATTTTAGAAAACGAGTTAGGTTAATTTCTTTTAAACACAATTAAATAATTAATTTATTTTGGTAAGACTTTTAAATAAACATATAATAATTGATGTAGTTATTGTTGAAAAACTATTTCCAAATGCGGCTCAAGTTTGTTGGGTTTATTATTCTTCAAAAAAAACTATATTAATTGCATCTCAGTTTGATGACCATTTTAAAAGTCTACATAAAACATCAATGAGTATGTTAAAATATAAGAATAAAGTAGGCGATCGAAGTATTTCTTTAGAGGAACTACTAATTGATAATAAACTAGATGACATTGATAGGACATTAGAATACACAGCTGACCAAAATATAAAAATTCTTTCAATTTTTATATAAAAATCACAATAAAAAGAACTAAAATTAATGATTACAATATATACATCAGTTGATTTGCTTGATCAAATTCAAAGTTTGATTGATACTGAAGACAGGTTAAATGAGCTTGTTAATTTTTCAGATAAAATATGCGATCAAACGTCTATTAAAGTCAATGCTACTACAATCGAAATTTTCCCAGATTGGGATAATACACAGCCACCTCTATTATTTCCAACTTTACAATTTGACAATAAAATATTACTAGGAATCATTTACACTAAATTAAATAATTTCGAAAAAGCTTATTCTTTATTTAAAGACAATACAGAGATATTAAATATAATAGATTTATTAAATCGACTTCAAAATGGAGTTATTATAGATTTTTCTTTATTTAGTGGAGATGATAATATCACTTTACATAACCGTGCAGTAGCAATGCAATATGGAACTTGTGAGTCTCAATTCGCAATAGAAGATATAATAGATACTTATTGCAAGGCAATTAAAAATAATGATAATTTAAACCATTCTCTTTATACAAATTACTTATTATCTCAATTATACATTGATATACTTGATATGAATAAAGCACAAGAGTTAATAAATAGCATCTTGTCTAAAAATGTCACTAAAAAAATTGAATTTTCATGTAAAGATCTTTTATCAAAAATTTGGATTAGTCAGATATCAATCCCCTACGATCAAATATTTTTAGAAAAAATAAAAAATATTTTATGGGAGTGTCTTGAATATTTTGAATCTGAAAATAAAGAAGTAGAATCAGCAATGATACTACTAGATGCAGGTTATGTTGCTACAATAAGTAATAGTTTTAGTGAAGCTTTAGGTTATATTAATAGGGCAATATTGATTTTCACTAAAGAAAAATTAGATTCACTAATAGCACAAGCTAATCTAATTAAAGGTAATTTATTACAGACATGGGGACAGAATGGAAATCCTCAGTTTTTCAGATCGGCAATTAAAGCATATCAAGATGCACTTAGAGTTTTTACAAAAGAAAATACCCCTCATATTTTTGCTGAAATTCAACATCAATTAGGGAAAGTCTATGCAGAAATACCTGATGAAGTTAAAAAGAAAGGTGTTTGGGCTGCTGTATCTGTCTCTTCATTTAATGAAGCCTTGAATTTCTACAATAAAGTAGATTTCCCATATGAATTTGCAATGATTTGTCAAAGCTTTGGTAATGCGTATACTAAATACCCTGCTTCGCTTCATACTGATAATTATGACAAAGCGCTTGCTTGGTATAGAGAAGCCTTAGATATAAGAACTGTTCAAAAATATCCTATAGAAAGAGTTCTATCTTTGTCAAATTATTTAGAAGCAAGTTGGTTTGTAGGTAATAAAGATGATTTTGATCAAGTAAGATTTGATGATATGATGAATATTGCTAATGAGATTTTAACCATCTCTAATGATCCAGATATAATTGAAAATACTAAGGCCGATATCGAGAAATTGATGATAATCAAAGCCAAATTTGCATAATAGAAAATATTTTCTAATACGATCAATTTTAATACTTATCTATAAATACTTGGTTATATTTACTCATTATAGTTTTACTCATGCACGAAATATCTCTAGTAAGAAATATATTTAAAACGCTAGAAGCGGAATTTCCAGACACCTATCAAAATATTAGAAATATTTATTTAACTGCGGGAGAGCTTAGCAATGTTCAACCTATTTTAATGAAAAATGCTTTTGATGCAGTAATTCTGGATGAGCCTAAATATGCTAAAACAATCTTACATGTAGAAGTGTTACCTGTAATAATATATTGTGATGATTGTAACCAAAAAACTCCTGTTATTCAATATAAATTCATTTGTAGTATTTGTAATAAACCGTCAAAAAATGTTATACAAGGAGAGGAATTATTAATTTCTAAAGTAGAATTCGAAAAATAAATAATATGAGTCAACCAAAAAGTAATAAAGCTTCTGTAGGGAGTGTTCAATGTGAAAATACCACATTGAATTTATTAAAAGCCAATGATTTTGTGGCAAAAGCAATCAAAGATAAACTTTTACCACATAACATTTTAGTACTTAATGTTTGTTCTTCACCTGGAAGTGGTAAAACAACATTGATGCAAGAAACTGGTAAAAGACTAAAAAATAAGTTGAAATTAGGAGTTTTAGTTGGTGATCCAGAAACTGAGAGAGATGCTATTAGAATAAGAGAAGCAGGGATAGATTGCCTTCAGATTGTAACAGGAGGAATGTGCCATATTGAAGCACAAATGATATTACAAGCATTAGATCACTTCGACTATAAAGATCTAGATATTTTATTTATTGAAAATGTAGGTAATTTAGTTTGTCCCGCTGCATTTGATCTTGGAGAAGACTATAGAATAACACTTATAGCAACTACAGAAGGTGATGATAAACCCAAGAAATATCCTAGAATGTTTTTAACTAGTGAATTAATGGTTGTGAGTAAGTCTGATCTTTTACCCCATGTTCCATTCAGTATTGATGCTGTTACAAAAGATGCAAGAGAAATAAATCCAGATTTAGATGTTATTAGTATTAGTAGTTTAAATGGTGAAGGGTTAGATCAGTGGTGTAATTGGCTTCAAGAGAAAGTAAAGCAAAAAAAATCTCAATAAGGAAATTGGGGAAAGTAAATACATATCATATTCACCTAAGCGGTATTGTACAAGGCATTGGATTTCGACCAATGTTATATAATTATGCAATCAAGAATAGCATAAACGGGCTTATTTATAATTCGTCAGAGGGTTTACATTTTGAATTTAATTCAAATGAATCTGATTCAAAAAAAATTTTCAAGGATATAAAATTTTACGCTCCAAAATATGCTAAAATAATTAATGCTACTTTAAATAAAGTAGTAGATAAAAAGTATACATCTATTTCTATTAATAATAGTAAAACTGAATTAAACAATTCAGTTTTACTTACTCCAGACTTTTCTATTTGCGACGAGTGTATTGAAGATATAAATAATATAAATAACAGACGATATCGTTACCCTTTTACTACTTGTAATACTTGTGGACCACGTTATTCTATCATAAATAAATTACCTTATGATAGGATAAATACAACAATGAAAATTTTCAAATTATGCAATGATTGCAATATTGAATATTATAATATTCATGATCGAAGATATTTTGCACAAACAATATCTTGTCCTAATTGTGGGCCAACTATGAAAGTATATGATAATTTTAAAAATCTAATATCAGAAGGGAATGAGGTTACTTTAAATTTTATTAAAGAACAGTTAGAAAAAGGTAAAATTATTGCGATAAAAGGTATAGGAGGTTATTTACTAATATGTGATGCGACAAATGTCAATACAATTAAAACTCTAAGAATAAGGAAAGAAAGACAAAATAAGCCGTTTGCAATAATGGTAAGGGATATCAACCAAGCATCTGAATACGCATTTATATGCGATATACAAAAAGAACAGTTAACATCAAACTATTCTCCTATCGTATTATTGAAGAAAAAAGTAAATAATGCAGCGATGGAAGAAATCGCACCTGGTTTAAGCAATATTTGTATTATGCTTCCATATTCGCCTTTATTCAATATTATACTTAAGGATTTTGATAAACCCATTATCGCAACTAGTGGAAATATTAGTGGTTCCCCGATAATCTATAATGATTCAGATGCGATTAAAAATCTTTCTCAATTCGCTGATTTTATAATTACAAATAATAGAGATATTGTTATGCCTCAAGATGACAGTATCGTAACTATTACTAACTATAAGAAACAACGAATTATTTTAAGAAGATCAAGAGGTATGGCTCCTTCCTTTTTCCATTCATTGATTATTTCTGATAAAATTTTAGGTACTGGGGCATTACTAAAAAGTAGCTTTTCATTTTCCGAGAATAACAATATATATGTGAGCCAATATTTCGGGAATACTGATAATTATGATACACAAATAAAGTATAAGGATAGCCTACAGTATTTGCAAAAAATTGTAAATACCAATTCGCAATCAATTTGCACAGATTTACATCCAGAATACTATTCTAACCAATTAGCGCATAATTTAAGTAATAATGTGATTAAAATACAACATCACAAAGCTCATTTCACTTCGGTTTTAGCTGAAAATAACTTATTAGAATCTACTGAACCAATTTTAGGTGTAATATGGGATGGAACAGGACTAGGTGACGATAATCAGATATGGGGAAGTGAGTTTTTTGTTTTTGAAAATAATTTAATGATAAGAAGATATTGCTTTGATTCATTTCCACAATTGTTTGGCGATAAAATGTCAAAAGAGCCACGTTTATCTGCATTAAGTATATGTAAAGATGTTTTGGGTAGTGAACCATTAATTCGTCCAAAGTTCTCAGACAAGGAATGGGCGCTTTTTAATAAAGTTTTAAGAGCAGATGATTTATTAAAAGTAAATTCTATGGGTAGAATTTTTGATGCAGTAGCATCACTTTTAAACATATGTGATATACAAAATTATGAAGGCGAGGCCGCAATGAAATTGCAGCTCTTAGCGGAAAGTTATTTTGAACATAATAGTTTAAATATGAAAGAAAGTTATTTTGTAAAAGGTGCACATTTACGTAGAATTCCAACTGTCACTTTATTTAATGGAATAGTTAAAGATATAATTCAAAAAAGATCTAATTTTTTTATTGCTGCTAAGTTGCATTTTTCTTTAGTACAGATAATTGAGATAGTCGCCGAAAATACTTCAATCAGAAATATAGCGTTCAGTGGTGGTGTTTTCCAAAATAAACTTATTGTAAGTTTATTAGAAGAGAATTTAGAAAATAAGTATAATTTATTTTTCAATAATCAACTTTCTCCAAACGATGAAAATATTTCTTTTGGGCAATTAATTTATTACAATCAAAATATCGATAATATCAAAGATCTTAATACCTCAAATAATTAAATATTAAAATTATGTGCTTAGCAATCCCGGGTAAAATCCAAAGTATAGATTATGTTTATAATGGAATGGTTAAAATGGCAAAAATTTCTTTTGGCGGAATAATTAAAGAAGCATCACTAGAAATGCTCCCAACTGCAGATGTTGGGGATTATGTTCTGGTGCACGTTGGGGTTGCTATAAGTAAAGTTAACGAGGAAGAAGCTGCTAAAACCTTTGAATATCTAAAAGAAATCGGAGAAATTGACGAATTAATTGAACACACACAAGTTGATAAAAATTAGATATAATGAAATATTTAAGTGAGTATAGAGATGCATCAGTTGTAAATCAATATCTAGAAGAATTAGATAAAATAACGACACGACCATGGACCATAATGGAGATTTGTGGTGGTCAAACGCATAGTTTAGTTAAAAATGGTATCATCGGACTTTTACCTAAGCATATTACTATGGTTCATGGCCCTGGTTGTCCAGTATGTGTAACACCGTTGCATTTAATTGATAAAGCAGTGTATTTAGCAGAGGAAAAAAATGTAATATTATGTTCCTACGGCGATATGCTTCGTGTCCCAGGCAGTAAAAAAAGTCTATTAGAAGCCAAAGCAAACGGAGCGGATGTACGTATTTTATATTCTCCTTTAGAAGCTGTAACCCTCGCAAAAAACAATCCTGATAAACAAGTTGTTTTTTTTGCTGTGGGCTTTGAAACAACAGCCCCTGCAAATGCTTTAAGTGTTTTGCATGCTCAAAGAGAAAATCTTAAAAATTATTCAATCTTAACATCGCATGTATTGGTTCCACCTGCAATGGAGGCGTTGGTAAACGATGATACCAATATTGTACAAGGTTTTTTAGCTGCTGGTCATGTTTGTACTATAATGGGGATAAGCGAATATTATCCAATTGTAGAACTTAATAAATTACCAATTGTGATCACGGGCTTTGAACCAGTTGATTTAATGCAAGGAATAGTGATGCTTATTAAGCAGCTCGAAAATGGTGAATATAAACTAGAAAACCAATACAGTAGAGTTGTGAATTCAGAAGGAAACAAGGAAGCTGTAAATATTATTAACCAAGTATTTGAAGTTTGCAACAGAGTATGGAGAGGTATCGGTGAAATTCCTAAGAGTGGTTACGAGGTTAAAAAAGAATTAGCTTTATACGATGCCAATAAGAAGTTTAATATTCAAATTGATGAAGCTCAAGAATGCCAAGATTGTATAGCTGGTGAAATTTTACGAGGAATAAAAAAGCCTAATCAATGCCCACAGTTTGGTAAAAAATGCACACCAATTAATCCTTTAGGTGCACCAATGGTTAGTAGTGAAGGTGCTTGCGCCGCATATTATCATTTTACCAACGTTGAGTAATCGCTTAAAATATATTAAATGGAAAATAAAATAAAAATGCATTTAACTTGCCCAATGCCAAAGTTCGATTTTGATACCATCAATTTAGGACATGGTAGTGGCGGCATTTTAACACATAAATTACTAAATAGTGGCGTTTTTGATATTTTAAAAAATGATCTTTTAAACCAAAAACATGATGGTGCTGTTTTTGAATTAGATGGTAAATTAGCTTTTAGCACTGATAGTTATGTAGTAAATCCCTTATTTTTCCCTGGGGGTAATATTGGAGAGTTAGCTATAAATGGAACAGTGAACGATTTAGCGATGTGTGGAGCAATGGCTAAATATTTATCCTTATCTTTTATAATTGAAGAAGGGTTGCCAATGGTAACATTTTGGCAGATCTTAAATAGTATAAAACAATGTTGTATTAAGGCAAATGTACAAATTGTTACAGGTGATACTAAAGTTGTCGAAAAAGGTAAAGGAGATAAAATATTTATAAACACCTCTGGTATTGGAGTTTTGCATAAACATGCCAATATAAACCTATCCAGTATCCAAGATAATGATATTATCATATTAAGTGGCAATATTGCAGAACATGGTATCGCAATAATGAGTCAGAGGGTTGGGCTAGAGTTTGAAACAGATATTATAAGTGATACAACAAATTTAAATTTCACAATACAAAAATTATTGGAAAAATATGGAGAAGATATACATTTTTTAAGGGATGCTACAAGAGGTGGCTTGGCATCAGTACTAAATGAAATTGCAAAGGATGGGAATTTCGGTGTCGATATAAAACAAATTGATATACCTGTTAATGAACAAGTGAATGGTGCATGTGAAATGCTAGGGCTAGACCCATTATATGTTGCTAATGAGGGCGTATTTGTTATGGTTGTAAAAAGAGAAATTGCTTCGAATGTACTAGAATTTCTTAATCAAGATGAAAATGGTAAAAATGCAAAATTAATAGGATTTATTAATAATGAACATGTTGGACAAGTAATATTGCAAAGTAATATAGGAGGAAGACGTTTAGTGAATATGTTACCTGGCGAACAATTACCAAGAATTTGCTAAAATTTAAATTTTATTAATTTGAACGATTTTAAAAAAATAATTGAATTCTACGGCGAAGAGCAGAATGCTTTATTGGCACCACGTGCTGTTTGCTTTCATGATGAAATACTCGTAGTAAGTGATACAGGTAAAAACAGAGTTTTCATTTGGAATCAATTTTCTTATAAAAGTCATCAAAAAGCAAATGTCATCTTAGGTCAAAAAGATAGTAATGATACAGAAAGGAATGCAGGTGATACAGTTTCTGCATCTTCACTTCAGTATCCGTCAGGCGTTTGGACTAATGGGGTTAAACTTATTATTGCTGATGCTTGGAATCATAGGATATTAATATGGCATAATATGCCAACAATTAATTTTCAAGAGGCAGATGTAGTTATCGGTCAAAAAAACTTTTTGTCAAATCTCCCAAATGTAGAAGGAATTGGTAAAGAGCCATCGGCCTTTTCTTTAAATTGGCCTTATGGTATTTTCAGCAATGGAAAAGAATTATGGATAGCTGATACAGGTAATAGAAGAGTACTTTATTACAATGAAATTCCAACTCATAATTTTACTCAAGCTAGTGCAGTAATTGGGCAGGAAAATTTCATAGAAAAAGAGTATAATAATAGTAACGCTATTTGGCCATACAGTATTAAAATAAGTGATAAAGGTGCAATGGTTATTACAGATACACAATATTATAGAGTTCTTGTATGGAACGATTGGAAAGACGCCTTGATAAAGACCGCAGATGTAATTATTGGCCAATCAAATTTAACAGACAATGGTCAAAACCAATATAGGCTAAAACCAAATGCTTCTAGTTTAAACTGGGTTTACGATGCTTGTTTTTATAAAGATGGTATTGCTATTGCTGATACAGGTAATAGTAGACTCATTATCCATCATACTATTCCTAATCAAAACAACCCAATTGCAAATTACCAAATTGGACAACCCGACTTTGAGACACATGGTGAGACATCATTAAGTATGACTAACATATTAAACAATGAAATGTATTGGCCTTTTGGCGTCAATAATTTTGGCGATATTTTAATTGCTGCAGATACAGGGAATCATAGAATCATATTTTATAAATAAGAAAATAATAAAGTATGTCTATTTTATTGACTATATACGCAGGCTTTACTCATGCTTTTGAATCTGACCATATAATAGCTGTAAGCAATATGGTAGTCAAAAGAAATAAAATTATTAAAGCAATGAAAGAAGGGATGTTTTGGGGACTAGGTCATACATCTACCATTTTACTGATTGGCATTTTATTTCTCTTTTTAAAGTATAAAATATCCCCAAATACTTATAAATATTTAGAAGCTATTGTTG